>JAPLOT010000254.1 GCA_026400595.1 Alphaproteobacteria bacterium
GATGCTTTCCCATCCCGTGCCCAGCCTGCAGCCGAACAGCTTCGCCTATGAGACGGTACCGCTCGTGGCACCCACCGGTTTCCGCGAGTATGATGCGCGCTGGCTCTTCGGGCGCGAGATCAACCTTCTCGGCATGCGCGCGCTGGGCCTCGGCATCGGCACGCTGCTGCACGAAAGGGGTGTGGCGCCGCAGATTGTCACCGGCCACGACTTCCGCAGCTATTCCATGGCCATCAAGGATGCCTTGTGTCTCGGCCTGATGGCCGCGGGATGCACCGTTCACGACATCGGGCTTGCGGTGTCGCCGATGGCCTACTTCGCGCAATTCGCGCTCGATGTGCCCGCCGTCGCCATGGTCACGGCCTCGCACAACGAGAATGGCTGGACCGGCGTCAAGATCGGCCTTGACCGTCCGCTGACTCTCGGTCCCGAAGACATGGCCAGGTTGCGCGATATCGTGCTGGGGGCCCACTGGATCGAACGCCCGGGTGGAGCCCTGCGGCACGTGTCAGGTCTGAAGCAGGCCTATATCGACGACCTTGTCGCCACGACGAAGCTGTCCCGCAAGCTCAAAGTGATCGCCGCCTGCGGCAATGGCACGGCGGGCGCCTTCGCTCCCGAGATCCTGTCGCGTGTCGGTTGCGAGGTCATCGAGCTTGATTGCGCGCTCGATCATTCCTTCCCGCGTTACAATCCCAATCCCGAGGATCTCGCCATGCTGCATGCCATGGCCGATGCGGTGAAGGCCCATGGCGCCGACATCGCCTTCGGCGTCGATGGCGATGGTGATCGCTGCGGGATCGTCGACAATGAAGGCCACGAGATCTTCGCGGACAAGGTTGGCGTCATGCTCGCGCGCGACATGTCGGCGCTGCATCCGCAGGCCCGCTTCGTGGTCGATGTGAAGTCGACCAGCCTCTTTGCGACGGATCCGGTGCTTCTGGCGAACGGCGCCACCACCGAGTACTGGAAGACCGGCCACTCCTACATGAAGAGCCGCACCAGCCAGACGGATGCCCTGGCCGGATTCGAGAAATCCGGGCACTATTTCTTCCGTGCGCCCTATGGCCGGGGTTATGACGATGGCTTCGTCTCCGCCCTTGCGATCTGCCGGATGCTCGACCGTGCGCCGGACAGGACCATGGCCGATCTCTACCGCGCCCTCCCCAGGACCTGGGGCACGCCCACCATGTCGCCCCACTGCGCGGACACGGCCAAATATGGCGTGATCGCGCGCATCGTGGCCCACTATCGCGGTCAGAAGACGATGGCCGGCCGGTCGATCAGCGATCTCATCACCGTGAATGGCATTCGCATCGTGCTCGATGACGGGTCCTGGGGCCTCGTGCGGGCCTCCTCCAACAAGCCGGAGCTGGTGGTGGTATGCGAGAGCCCGGTCTCCGAGCAGATGATGCGGGCCGTCTTTGCCGAGATTGCCGGGCATCTCGAGACCTATCCCGAGATCGGGGCTTTCAACCAGTCGATCTAAGGGCTTCACGCGCCGTCCCGGAGCGGCCATGATGCGGTCTCATCCTGTTCGCTCACAAGATTCGGAACCTGCATGATCTCTCCAGTCATCCTCGCCGGTGGAAAGGGTGTCCGGCTCTGGCCAGTCTCGCGCGAGACCCTGCCCAAGCCCTATGTCAGGGCCACGGGTTCGGACGCGACATTGCTGCAGGCAACACTGCGCCGGCTCGCGGCCATCCCCGGGACGGACCTTCCCCTTGTTGTCTGCAACGCCGGGCATGATTTCGTCGTCCGCGCCCAGGCTGCGGCCACGGGCGGCGCCTCCCTGATGCTGGAGCCCGTCGGCCGGAACACCGCCCCGGCGATCTGTGCGGCCGCCCTGCACCTGCAGGCCAAGGGCGCCGGGCAGGTTCCCATGCTGGTGCTGCCGGCCGATCATGCCATCCGGGACGAGGCGGGCTTCGCCGCAGCGGTGGCGGCGGGCGCAGAACTCGCGGCCCAGGGCCATCTCGTCACCTTTGCCATTGCGCCGACCTTCCCGGCCACGGGCTATGGCTATCTCAAGATGGGCGCGGCCATCGCTGCCGGCCGCGGCCAGTACAGGCTCGACCGCTTCGTCGAGAAACCCGATCTGGCAACCGCCCAGGGCTTTCTCGACCAGGGCGGCTATGCCTGGAACAGCGGCATGTTCGTCTTCACGCCCGATACGCTGCTGGCGGCCTTTGCCGCGCTGCAGCCGGACATGCTGTCGGCGGTCAAGGCTGCAATGGGAAGTGCAACCGCGGGCGATTCGATCCGGCTCGATCCGGACGCCTTCGCCAGGGCGCCATCCATCTCCATCGACTATGCCATCATGGAGAAGGCCCCCAATGTCGCGTCCGTGGTCGCGGGCTTCGACTGGAACGACGTTGGCGACTGGCAGGCGGTGTGGAGCATCGCGGCGCAGGATGGCAACGGCAATGCCGTCTCGGGCAATGCCGAGGCGATCGACAGTTCAGGCAGCCTGATCCACAGCGACGGCCCGCTGGTGGTGGGCGTGGGATTGACAGACATGATCGCGGTCGCCAGCAAGGATGCCGTGGTGGTGGCCCCGAAGGACCGTGCCCAGGACGTGAAGCTGGCGGTCGAACTGCTGGCCCGCCAGAACCGCGAGGAAGCCACCAGCGGCAAGAAGGTGCTGCGGCCCTGGGGGTCCTACGAGCAGCTTCACATCGGCCCCGGCTTCCAGGTGAAGGAGCTTACGGTGCATCCCGGCGCCAAGCTTTCGCTTCAGCGCCACAAGTTCCGGGCCGAGCACTGGGTCTGCATCGCGGGAACCGGCGTCGCCACGCGCAATGACGAGAAGATTCCGCTGGTGGTCGATACCTGCATCTACATGCCGCTGGGCTGCATCCATCGCCTCGAGAACACCGGCCACGAAACCCTCCGGATCATCGAGGTCCAGATCGGCAGCTATACCGGCGAGGACGACATCGAGCGTATCGAGGATGTCTACGGGCGGGTATAGTCCGCCCGCTGCTAGACGAGGAAGTCGGTCGAGAGGATCCTGACGTCCTCGAGCGTCGCGACAAGAACCGCCTCGCCGGGGCCAGCTGAGCCATCCGCATCGAAAAGGACGCGCGTGTCGGTGCTGGAGCCATTGGTCGAGGTGCCCGTTGCGAAGTTGCCGGTGGCAATCACGATGTTGCCGTTGGCGACCAGGGTCGCATAGCTCGCATCACCCAGCCCCACGGAAGCCGTGAGATCGGTCAGATCAAGCTTGTCGCTGTTGCTGGAGAAATCGGTGATCACGTCCGATCCGTCGGCGAGCGATGTGAAGACGAAGCGGTCGTTGCCCGAACCGCCGGCAAGCAGGTCGTTGCCCGCGCCGCCGATCAGGACATCCGATCCCCATCCGCCGCTGATGGTGTCATTTCCGCCCAGTCCGCGGATCACATTGTTCCCGCTTGATCCGGTGAGCGTGTCCGAATGCGCTGAGCCGGTCAGGTTCTCGAAGCTGCTGAGCTTGTCAATGCCGGCACCTCCGGTCGACTGCGTTGACGTCGTCGCGAGGCTCACCCTCACTCCGGCCGTTGCCGTCTCGTAGGACACGGTATCGACGCCGGTGCCGCCAGACAAGATGTTGTTTCCGGCGTTTCCGACGATCGTATTGGCCAGGCTGTTACCGGTGGCGTTGATCGCAGCCGTGCCGGTCAACACAAGGTTCTCGACGCTGCCCTTCGTGGTCGTGGTGCTTGCGAGGCTGAAGGTGACAGAGGAAAGCACCGTGTCGGTTCCGCTTCCGCCCGTCTCGTTCGCCACGTCGCCTGCATTGTCGACCACATAAGTGTCGGTGCCAGTGCCGCCGATCATGTTGTCGGCCCCGGCAGCACCATCGATATAGTCATTGCCGCCCAGAGCGTTGATCGTGTCGTTACCAGAGGTGCCCACGAGGACGTCATTGCCCTCTGTCGCTTCTGTTGGCGACGGCGGCGGCGGTGGCGGCGGAGGAGACGGCGGCGGTGGCGGTGGGGGAGGAGGAGGGGGCGGCGGCGGCGGTGGCGGTGGCGGAGGAGGAGGGGGCGGCGAGCTCGTGCTGCCCACCAGAACGCCATTCACCCACAGTTCCTCGAAACCGTTTGCTGCATAGTCGAAGCCCGCAGGCGCCGATCCCGTGATGTAGATCCTGTCGAAGCCCTCGCCGCCAGAGGACTGCGCAAGGTTATCGTTGGATTCTGCACGAATGGTGTCGTCGCCCTTGCCACCCAGATAGGTGTCGACGCCGGCGCCACCAATCAGGGTGTCATTGCCGTCGTTGCCAGAGAGCGTGTTGTTGCCTTTGTTGCCGGTGATGGTATTGGCCAGTCCGTTGCCGCTGCCGTTGACACTCTCGATGCCGAGCAGGGTCAAATTGACCGAGGACTGGGTCAGCTCGGCGGTCACGTTCGATTGAATGGTGTTGCCGTCGACGAGATCCACCTTGACGTTCTTACCCGCAAGCGAGACCGCCACGCCCATGGTCGTCGCGAGGCCGCCGCCGCTGAAGCGCACTTCGACCGGGCCGGTCACCGTCGTTCCGAGTGAAAACCCGCCTGCAGCTGCGCTTGTCGTGGTGGCGACGGTGCTGTCGTTCTGCAGCAGCGTGACCGTTCGGCTGCCCTGGCCTTCTCCGATCGAGTAGAAATCATCGTTGTCGGTGTCGTTGTAGGTCACGCCCGTCACGAAGATGTTGCTTCCGGACTTGGCGAAATTCTCTGTCGTCATCAGCGCGTTGTAGGTGGTGGTGCCGCTCTTGAAGGATCCCGTGACGGATCCGATGCCGACCTCCCGAAAGTTGTCGCCCAGGATGTTGGTGCGATGGCCCGCGCTGAGGAACAGGTTCTTGTGATGCGTGGCCGCATTGGCATCGCCGCTGTAGCTGCCGGTGGAACCCGACCACGCGATGTTCTCGCCCCAGGTCCAGCTGCCGGTGAACTGATAGCCGGCGCTGGTCATGCGTTGGCCGGGCGAAGAGCCGCCGACGCCGGTGTGGGAGAATGTGTCGGTGTCCAGCATCCAGCCGCTATGTGCGTCCGCAGCGTCGTTCAGCTGCGGATTGAAGGCCAGCACCTGCTTCGGTGTGCTCGAAATCGTGCCGGCCGTAAGCCCCTGGTTCAGGCTGATGCCGTAACGTGCCGCTTCGCCTTCGGGATCCATGCGGGCCCGGTTGATCATTTCGAGGATCAGCTGTTCTCTTGCGGTCGCGTCGGCCATGGCAATACCCAATTCGTTGCAGGCATCCCTTGTAGCCGGAGGGCTTCTGCTGAATGGTTGAGGCAGCCCGTCAACTTTGTTTCAAGTTTGGTGGCCATTGCGAGAAGGCGCGGGTGCGGCGCGGCGGCAGTCTGTCGAACCGCTGTAGGCAGAGGCCTCAGGTTGTTACTCTCATGCAGATGCTTGATATGGATGGACTTCTGCCATCGCGGTCAGGGTCCAGCGGCCGTTTCGCAGCGCCTTTTGGCCATCGCCGGGCGAGCTGATCGCCTTGCATTCTTGGGTGAGCTTCGGCCGCCCGCCCGTTAACCCTGACTCTCTGAAATCTGCGTATGGCGCAGCCGCGAAGTCAGTTCCCGCACTCACGGTCCGATTAGAAGATTGTACTGGTCGACCCCGCTTCCACCGGTCAGCACCACGCCATCGAGTTCCACCCAGGCGTGGGCCATGAAGGCACCGTCCTCGCCGGATGTGACGCCCAGATGGAAGTCGGGCACGATGCCGTGGCGCCTCAGCCAGCGGCTGGCAGCAATGGACTGGATCAGGCAATCGGCGCGCCAGGGGACGGCATTGGCAGCTGCGGCGATCGCCCAGGCCATGGTCCGCACGTCAATGCCGCCCGCAAGGCCTTCCCCGCCCGCCTCGCGGGACTGCAGGTCAGCGAGGATGTCGCGGGTGGCGCGCCGCGACAGCTCCACGCGCGCAGTTGCGAGCCGGACGGCGGCCGTGACGAAGTACCGGCGTTCCCGCGGGTCGAGTTGCCACGCGCGCAGCAGCTTATGCTTCAGGGGTGTCAGCATGGCTTGTGCAATCCTGCATCCAGCGTGTCCGGGCCTTCCAGCGCATGCATCGCATGCACGAGGCTCGACGGATCATGAAGCAGTTCGCGAAATGCGCCGTCCTCCAGAATCCGTCCATGCGCCATGACAATGATGCGGTCGGTCCAGGCGACTGTCGAGATCCGGTGTGCAACCACCACCACAGCCCGATCACGTGCCGCGTCTCGGAGCGCAATCAGGATCTCGCGCTCGTCGACCGGGTTCAGGGCGCTGGTGGCCTCATCCAGTATCAGAAGGTCGGGCTTGCCCAGCAGAGCGCGGGCGAGACAGAGTCTTTGCCTCTGTCCGCGTGACAGGCGCGCGCCTCTGTCGCCGATGAGCGTGTCGAGGCCCATCGGCAGATCGCGGACCAGATTGTCGGCCCGTGCGGCCTCGAGCGCCGCCCAGATCTGCGCATCGGAGGTTCCGGGATTTGCGATTGCCAGATTGGCCCTGACGCTGTCGTCGAAGAGGAACTCCTCCTGCGTGACATAGGCGATGCGCCGGCGCCAGCCGGCCAGCATGGTGGCGTCGATCGCGGTTCCGTCGGCCAGGAACTCGCCGGAACTGGGACGAAGCAGTCCGGCCATGATGTCCATGAGTGTGGTCTTGCCCGATCCCGATGCGCCGACGATCCCGGTCGCTCCCCGCGCCGGCAGAACGAGGTCAATGCCGTCAAGAACCAGGGGCTGCCCTGCAGCGTATCGAAACGAAACCTGCCGAAGCCTCAGCTCCTGCGCGAAATGCGGGTCCGCGCCAGCCCGCTGCGGCGCTTCGCTCGATTCCGAAGATTCGCGCAGTTCCTGTTGCAGGTTCTCGAACTGCGGAAGGATCGCAAGGATCTCGCGAATGTTCTGCTGTGCATTCTGAAACCGGGGCAGGAGCCGCGAAAAGATTACCACCAGCAGGATTGGCTCCATGCTTGCACTGCCCGACTTTACGGCGATGAAGATCAGTATGCTGAGGACGGCGGCGGCGGCGATGGAATGAAGGAGCCCTGCGGTCGCGGAGTTGCGCGACAAGGTCGTGCCGATTCCGCTGTATTCGTCGGAAAGCCTGGCGAACTCCTCGCGATACCTGTCTTCGGCCGAGAGCACCCGTGCTGCCTTGAGGCCGGCCAGATGCCGCGACAGCTGCTCGTAGATGGCTTGCATGGCTTCCCAGGAGCGGGCGCCATACCGGTAGGCACGCAGGTCGAAGACCATCATCGGCAGCACGATCAGAATCGCGAAGAAGACCGCTGCCATCGTCAGCCACGGCGCCACGATCAGGGCGACCGTGACGCCTGCGATCATCGAGAGCCCCGACATGATGAGTTGCAGGAACAGCGTGGCCCCGGTCGCCAGTTCCTCGACCTGGGCGGTGACCGCCTGACTCAGCTCCGAGCTTCTCCTGGTCGCCAGGTGCTGCCAGCTGGCACTGGTCATGGCGTTGTAGATCTCGGTTCTCAGTGCGGTCAGAAAGCCGTTGCAGAGCCGCGCGTTGCATTCAGCCAGTATCCAGCTGAAGGCCCCGCGCGCGAGGATCAGGATGAGGAACAGGGCAAGCACTGTTTCGAGCGTGGCGGGAAGGCCCAGCATGTTCAGCGCGTCCTGGAAGTATCGGGCGATGCTGGTGCCTTCGCCGCCGTCCTCGCCAAGACCCAGAAAGGCAAGGAGCGGCACCAGCAGAAACAGTCCGACACCTTCGAGCAGGCCATTGACGATCCCGATCAGCAGTGACGCGGTGAAGAGGGCCGGGTCGTGGGATGCAACCTTGCGCAGGTAATGCCACAGGGACAGCGCCCGTGCATGGAGCGCAGTCATGTCTTGGCCCTCCGGCCGCCGCGGCGAGGCGGGAGAATCTGCGGCTGAAATCCGGCGGTTGATGCGAAGAGGTAATCCGGCATGTCGAGGCAGACATGCCATAGAGATGGTTGCACGTCACGTCCGTTTGGCGGACCGCAAGGCCAGGTGCCAAGGCCCGTGCAGGGAGGTCAACCGTCCATCGCGAGTCCGGCCCGGACCGGCAATGAATGCTGCGTTGCAGAAGCGGATTGATGCGCTGCGGCCTTGCTTGCAGCGACGGTCAGTCATGCGGGCCTGCCGTACAACGAAGCAATGGACTTCGCCCGGCAACTCGTCATAAATGTATGATAATTCACGAGGCAACCATGACCAAGACTCCCAAGAAGCCGCTCAAGTACCGTTCGCAGAACTGGTTCGACAATCCCGACAACGCCGACATGACGGCGCTCTATCTCGAGCGCTACCTGAACTATGGCTTCACGCGCGGCGAGTTGCAGGGCCACAAGCCGATCATCGGCATTGCCCAGACGGGGTCCGACCTCTCGCCCTGCAACCGCGCCCATGTCGAACTGGTGAAGCGCATCCGCGACGGCATCTATGCGGCGGGCGGCATACCGATGGAATTCCCGGTTCATCCGATCCAGGAAACCGGCAAGCGTCCCACCGCCTCGCTCGACCGCAACCTGTCCTATCTGTCGATCGTCGAGGTGCTTTACGGCTATCCGCTCGATGGCGTGGTACTGACCATCGGCTGCGACAAGACAACGCCGGCCTGCCTGATGGCTGCGGCCACCGTCGATATTCCTGCGATCTGCCTGTCCTCTGGGCCGATGCTGAACGGCTGGTACAAGGGCCAGCGCACGGGATCCGGCACCATCGTCTGGATGGCGCGCGAAAAGCTTGCGACCGGCGAGCTCGACTATGAAGGCTTCGTCGATCTGGTCGCTACTTCGGCGCCCTCGACCGGATTCTGCAACACCATGGGCACGGCCACGACGATGAACTCGCTGACCGAGGCTCTGGGCATGTCGCTGCCGGGCAACGCCGCCATTCCCGCGCCCTATCGTGAGCGCGGCCAGATGGCATATGAAACCGGCCGCCGCATCGTGGCGATGGTGGAGGAGGACCTGACACCGTCCAAGATCATGACGCGCAAGGCCTTCGAGAATGCCGTTGCCGTGAACACGGCCATTGGCGGTTCGACCAACGCGCCCAATCATCTCAATGCCATTGCCGCCCATCTTGGCATCGAGCTGACGGTCCAGGATTGGGAAAAGCACGGGTACGACCTGCCGCTGCTGGTCAACCTCCAGCCTGCGGGTGAATATCTCGGCGAGGACTATCACAGGGCCGGCGGCGTGCCCGCCGTGGTGGCGGAACTCATCAAGGCCGGCAAGATCCACGAGGACTGCATCACGGCCAATGGCAAGACCATTGGCGAGAACTGCAAGGGCAAGTTCAGCTGGGATCGCTCGGTCATCAAGGAGTTCGGCAAGCCGATGAAGGAGCACGCCGGCTTCAAGCGGCTTACCGGCAATCTCTTCGACAACGCAATCATGAAGACCAGCGTGATCTCCGACGAGTTCCGGCTCCGCTACCTGTCCAATCCGAAGGATCCCAATGCCTTCGAAGCAAAGGCCATCGTCTTCGACGGGCCGGAGGACTATCACGCGCATATCGACGATCCGAAACTCGGTATCGACGAGAACACCATTCTCTTCATCCGCGGTGTCGGACCGCTTGGTTATCCGGGTGCTGCGGAGGTCGTCAACATGCGGGCACCCAACTATCTCCTGGAGAAGAACGTCCGTTCGCTGCCCTGCGTCGGCGACGGCCGCCAGTCAGGCACATCGGGCTCGCCGTCGATCCTCAATGCCTCACCGGAAGCTGCAGCCGGCGGCGGCCTGGCGATCCTGAAGAATGGCGATCGCGTCCGGATCGATCTCAACAAGGGCACCTGCGACGTCCTTCTGTCGGATGCCGAGATCGCCACGCGCCGCGCCGCGCTCGAGAAGGCCGGGGGCTACAAGGTGCCCGAGAGCCAGACACCGTGGCAGGAGATCTTCCGGGCCAATGTCGGTCAATTGGCCGAGGGCATGGTTCTGAAGGGCGCAACCAAGTTCCAGCGCATCGCGAAACTCAAGGGAATTCCGCGCGACAATCACTAAGAGCGTCGCTTCACGTCATGAGGGACAGGAATTCCGGCGATGTATGAATTGAGGTCCGACTCCCTGCGTGCAACCTTCTCCACGCTGGGTGCGCGTCTCGTGTCGGTCATTGCCGATGGCATGGATCTGGTCGCCGGAGGCGGCAACGATGCGCAGGTCATGGCGGGTGACTGGACGGCTGGCGCTGTGTGCGGCCGCTTTGCCGGCCGCATCAGCCATGCCCGCTTTACGCTTGAAGGAGCCGAACACCGGCTCGTGGCCAATATGGGAGAGCACCAGCTGCATGGCGGGCCGGACAACTTCGCCGTGCGACGCTGGAAAGCGGTGCAGAATGGCCCGTCGCTCAGCTTCGCCATCCATTCATCCGACGGCGACCAGGGCTTCCCCGGCGCGATGGACGCGACGGCCACTTACCATCTTGCCGGCAACGTCCTGTCTCTCGATCTGCAGGCGACCAGTTCCAGGCCGACGGTGATCAATCTCACCAGTCACGCCTATTGGAATCTTTCCGGTGGCGCCCGCAATGCCTTCGATCACGAGATGCAGATCGATGCGCATGCCTTTCTGCCATTGAATGACCTGCTCCTGCCCTCCGGCGAAATCCGTTCCGTCGATGGCACGCGCTGGGATTTCCGGACGCTGCGCAAGGTCGGCGAGGTCTATGACAATTGTTGGGTGCTGAACGGTCCGCGGGGAACCCTGCGCCACGGCTTGACACTGCGGGATCCCGTATCGGGCCGCCGCATGGAGGTGAAGACCACCGAGGCCGGCATGCAGATGTACACCGCCTTCCACTGGAACGAGGGCATGCCCGGTCGCAATGGTTCGCTCAGGCAGTATGCCGCCATCGCGATCGAGCCGCAGAATTTCCCCGACGCGCCCAATCATCCGCATTTTCCGTCCTCCGTCCTGAAGCCCGGAGAGGTTTATCGCCAGCGCATGGAGTGGCACTTCTCGTGACAGCGCTGGTTGCCATTCCGGCCTTCGGCTGCGATGCGCGGCTCTACGCGCCGATCAGGAACATGCTGCCGGAATCAGTCGATATGTCTGTCGAGATCGCGGATGCAGACAGTTTCGCGGGCTCAGTGGCGCAGCTACTGGCCCGGGCCCCTGAGCGCTTCGTCGTCATGGGAACATCCTTCGGCGGCCGCCTCGCGCTCGAAATGACCCTGGCTGCGCCACAGCGGGTGTCGGGCCTCGTCGTCATCGGATCGGGTCCTGGGCCCGTGGCGGATGCGGCTGCCGGCCGCCGCCGTTCGTCGCGACTTCGCGCCGGAGAGGCAGACGCCGTGGTCGCCGAGATGGCCGCCATCATCTCCCATCTTCCGGGTCCGAACGGGTCTGCAACGCGCGACGCCTTCGTCGCCATGGCGCGGACCCAGGGTCCGGATGTGATGGCCCGCCAGTCGGATGCGCTTGCCGGGCGGATCGATCTGTGGCCGCGGCTTTCGGAAGTCGGATGCCCTGCATTGATGCTCTGGGGCAAGCATGACCAGTTCTCGCCCGCGGCAGACGGACTGCGGATGTCTGCTGCAATCGCGCGCGGACGCTATGTCGAACTCGCCGACTGCGGACACTTCCCCACGCTCGAATACCCCGAGGAGTCAGCCGCCGCGATTACACACTGGCTGCAGGACGCGAAGCTCACTTGAGGCTGGCAAGATACTCGCCGATCGCCTGGATGTCGGCCTCGGGCAGTTTCGCGATGTTCCGTTGAACCTGGCCCATCCCGCCTGAAGAGAGCTTGTCGTATCCCAGCATCTCGCCGAACTGCAGGGCAGAGGCAATGTCCTTCGCGTCCTTGTAACGGCCGCGTTCGATCAGGCCGCGGAGCGACGGGACCCGGCCTTCCCCTTCCGGATGCGGGCCGCCGGCCAGGGCCTGCGAGGTGTCGAGCGCCATGAAGACGTTGCGTGGCGTGTGGCACTCGGCGCAATGACCCGGCCCATTGACCAGATAGCTGCCGCGATTCCAGCTTGCCGACTGCACAGGGTCTGGCTCCCATGGCGTGGTATCGAGGCCGATCCATTTCCACAGGCCAACGCCGCGGCGGAGCAGGGCTGGAAAGGGGATTTCCGCAGACCGTGCGGGCGAGTCGATCGCCGGCAAGGTTGCGAGATAGGCCTTGATGTCGAGGACATCCTCGACCCGCATATGGGCATAGGACGTGTAAGGAAAGGCAGGGATGAGGTTGGCACCTGCGGGCGATACGCCGCGCTGCACCGCGTTGACGAAGTCGAGATCGGACCAGGTGCCCAGCCCGGTCGCGGGATCGGGAGTCAGATTGGGCGGATAGAAGGTTCCCACGGGTGTCTTGAGCGGAAATCCGCCGGCCGGAAGATTCGGATCGACATCCTTGAGATCGGTGCCGGGCTTGTGGCAGGACCAGCAACCGGCGGCATGATAAAGAATCTCGCCGTTGGCGACATCTGGCTGATGCTGCGGCAGGTCGGCCAGCGTCAGGCCGCGCGGCACGCTCAGCAGCCAGAGGGCGACCAGTCCCAGCGCTGTCAGCAGCGCCAGGACCGTGATGTTGCGTTTGGACAGCAATGTCAGGCGATCAGCCCTTCGGACGGCGGAACTTTTCGTGGCATCCCTGGCACGAGGCCCCCAGCGCCGGGAAGGCCGCCTTGAAGGAGGCTTCGTCAGCAGCAGCTGCAACCGCCGTCGCGGCCTTCCCATAGGCCGCGCCGGCCGCTTCGAAGCCGGCCTTGTCTGTCCAGACCTCTTCCTTGGCCCAGGTCTCGGTCGCGCCACCGGGCTTGGTGTCGTCGCCCCACCAGTCGGCCCAGCCGGCGCAGGCTTCCTTCTCCTTTGCGAAGGCAGCGTCGAGCGCGGCCTTGTCGAAAGGCTTCTCGCCCTTCACGATCGGCACAGCCACCGCCATCACGGCACCATTGGCCTTCATGCAGGCCTGCCGCGCCTGGATGGAACTTGTCGCATCGGCCGATGCGGACACGACGCCTGCTCCCAAAAGCAGAGCGGCGGCTGTTACAGTTTTGAGGGCGCGAAAACCAAGCATCGATAGGATCCTCCGGTGTTGAGATTGACGGGGCCGAACCGTCCCCGCGAAAACGCTACACCCGGGACCATCGGCCTGAAACATCACATTTTCGTGTTGCCGGGCCCGGCCGGCGTTTGCCTTGCCTTAACCATGCCCGGAACTTGCCTTGCCTGCGACCCGAGCTTGCCGCACAGACCGGCGAAGCAGATGACCCTGATCGGTGAACGGCTGATGAACTCGGCGTTTGGATCAGGTTCAGCCGCCAGAGCTTAGGGTGTCCTTAAGTTCCACGCTCTACAACTCGGATCGATCACGCAAGGTGAATGAGATGACCAAGACCCCTACCGAGACCAAGGACAGCGCCAAGCAAACCCGCAAGCTCAGCCCTGAGCTGAACGAGTTCCTGCACATGCTGCAGGCACTTGAGGGACGTCTGGACACGCCGGCAGCCAACGCGCGCTGAAGACCGGTTGCATGACGGAGAGCGGGGCGGGATTTCCCGCCCCTTCTGTTTTTCGGGCGGCCTTCAGCCGCGATGCAGGGTGGGGAAGACGGGTTCAGCCACGGCGTGATCGATCATCGCGCGCCAGTCGTCCGGCAGGTAACCCCAATCGGGAAGATCGGGAAGGGCTGCTTCCAGCATTTCCGGGGTCGGTTCGCGCATGGCCGCCACGGCGGCCCGGGCCGCAGGCGCAAGGCTTCGCCAATCGTCGCTGCCGAGCGCTTCGGCCAGGCTGCGGGCGACCCGTTCGATCATTGGCATGTGGGAGGCAGGCATAGGGGGCAACTCCGATCGCGAAACCGGGCCTGAGGCCCGGATACTCCTCGAACGCATACACACGTGCTTGAACAACCCCGGACCCTCACTAGAGGCTGGGCCGCCACAAGGCAACTCTCAAGGCCGACAATCCCCCAGCAAAACATCGCGCCACTGCGCCTGTCTTTACGTTCGGTTAAGCGGGCGATCCTAAGCTTTCCGCCTCATTTCGGCGAAAGGTGAATGAGATGAACGAGGCCCGGGCCGCGGCTCTTGCCGGATTGCCGGCTCTGGGCCTGGAAATCCTTCGCGAGATCTTCCGGCAGGGACCGTTCCTGGCTTTTGGACTGGCTATGCTGC
>JAPLOT010000504.1 GCA_026400595.1 Alphaproteobacteria bacterium
GCGCGGGCTGAACATCCGGTTGTAGTTCAGCTCCTGCGACAGGCCTTCGTAGAGCGAGCGGGCGAGCTCGTAGATGGCGATGGACGGGTCCTGCAGGTAGTTGGAGCGGATGATGGTGGTGTTGCGCCCGGTGTTGCCGCCGCCGAGCCAGCCCTTCTCGACCACGGCGATGTTGGTCATCTTGTGGTTCTTGGCGAGGTAGTAGGCCGTGGCCAGCCCGTGCCCGCCGGCGCCCACGATCACCGCGTCATACTCGGCCTTCGGCGTGGGCGAACGCCAGGCGCGCTCCCAATCCTTGTGGTAGTTCATCGCGTTGCGCGCGAGCGAAAAGATGGAATAGCGCGGCTTCATGGATGCATTCCTTGCAGTTGACCGCTATCTAACAAATGGGGGCATAACCAACCAAGGGATTTCCGACGCCCAAATGCTGCCATGCGACAATGCGACCAGAAACTTGATCCGCAAGGTGAATTACATCTATGCCATGTCCCGGAACAACACATAGCTCATCATGATATGGCTTTTCTGCGCAGCGCTGACGCTTTTGGTTCTGGCCTTGCTCCTGTGGCCGGTGCTGCGGGGCGAGAGGGACGGCGATGCCGCCGACCGCAGCGCCTATGACCGCACCGTGTTTCGCGACCAACTGGCCGAGCTCGAGCGCGACCTGTCGCGCGGCATGATCGGCGAGAAGGAGGCCGAAGCGGCGCGCAACGAGATCTCGCGGCGCCTGATCGCGGCGGCGGAGCAGGGCGGCGGAACGCATGGCCGCCGCCTGCCCCTGGCGATCGCCATGGCCACGGTGCTGATCGTGCCGGCGGTGGCCGTGCCGCTCTATCTGAAGGTCGGAAACCCGGCTCTTCCCGACGTGCCGCTGCAGGCCCGCATCGACAGGGCGGCCGAAACCGGCGATTTCGATGCCCTGATTGCCAAGGTGGAGCGGCATCTCGCCGGCGCTCCCGGGGATGTGCAGGGCTGGCGGGTTCTGGCGCCCGCCTATCAGCGGGTCGAACGCTGGTCGGACGCCGCCAACGCCTATCAGAACATCATGAGGCTCACCAAGCCTGACGCCGAACTCCTGTCCAACTACGCCGAGATGCTGGTCTTCGCCGACAATGGCATGGTCTCGGCCGAGGCCCACAAGGCGGTGCGCGACGCGCTGGCGCTCGATCCCAAGATGCCCAAGGCGCGCTTCTTCGATGGCCTGGCGCTGAAGCAGGAGGGCAAGACGGCGGAGGCCAAGGCGTCCTTCGAGGCCTTCCTGGCCGAGTCGCCCGCCGATGCGCCCTGGCGAGCCATGCTGGAGGCCGAACTGCGCGACCTGGGCGCCAGGCCGCCGGCGCTGAGCCAGGAGCAGATGGATCAGGCCGCCGGCATGAGCAGCGAAGACCAGCAGGCGATGATCCGCTCCATGGTCGACGGGCTGGACGAGCGCCTCAAGGCCGATGGCAATGATCTGGAGGGCTGGCTGCGTCTCATCCGCGCACGGAGCGTGCTGAACGAGGCGGACAAGGCCTCCGCCGCGTACAAGCAGGCAAGGACGCAGTTCAAGGACAATCCCGAGGCGCTTGCCGCACTCGACGGCCTTGCGCAGGAGTTGAACATCCAATGACCCGCAAGCAGAAGCGCCTGACACTCATCCTCGGCGGCCTCGCCATTCTCGGCCTTGCCGCCGGCCTTGTGCTCTATGCGCTCCGCGATACCATCGTGTTCTTCCACACGCCAAGCGAGATCACCGAGAAGAAGGTGCCGGCCGGCCAGCGTATCCGCCTCGGCGGCATGGTCGAGGAAGGCAGCATCAGGAAGGAAAGCGGCACAGTGACAAGTTTCGTCGTCACCGATACGCTGGCCACGCTGAAGGTCACCTATGACGGCATTCTGCCCGATCTCTTCCGCGAAGGTCAGGGCGTGGTGGCCGAAGGCGTGGTTCAGCCCGACGGCATCTTCGTTGCCGATACGGTGCTGGCCAAGCATGACGAGAACTACATGCCGAAGGAACTGGCCGACAGCCTGAAGGAAAAGGGCGTGAAACTGGGCAAGGGAGCTGAGCAATGATCGCCGAACTGGGCCATTTCGCGCTGATGCTGGCCACCGGCGTGGCGGTGTTCCAGTTTCTGGTTCCGCTCTATGGCGCCCAGCGCGGCGACCGCATGCTGATGCGCAGCGCAGCGCCGGCGGCATTGCTGCAGGTCTTTCTCATCGGCATCTCCTTCATCGCCCTGACCCATGCCTATGTCGTCTCGGATTTCTCGGTGCTCAACGTGGCCGAGAACTCGCATTCGGCAAAGCCGCTGATTTACAAGATTTCCGGCGTGTGGGGGAATCACGAGGGGTCGATGGTGCTGTGGGTACTGATCCTCGCCGTCTTCGGCGCCGCCGTCGCGGTCTTCGGCGACAACCTCCCGCTGGAACTCAAGTCGCGTGTCCTTGCCGTGCAGGGATCGGTGGGTCTTGCCTTCCTGCTCTTCCTGGTGCTGACCTCGAACCCCTTTGCGCGGCTCGATCCGCCGCCCATCGAGGGCAATGGACTCAATCCCATCCTGCAGGATCCCGCACTCGCCTTCCATCCGCCCTTCCTCTACGCCGGCTATGTGGGCCTCTCCATCGCCTTCTCCTTCGCCGTCGCCGCGCTGATCGAAGGCCGCGTCGACGCCGCCTGGGCGCGCTGGGTCAGGCCCTGGACGCTGGCGGCATGGATGTTCCTCACCGTCGGCATCGCGATGGGCTCGTGGTGGGCCTACTATGAGTTGGGCTGGGGCGGCTGGTGGTTCTGGGACCCGGTGGAGAATGCCAGCTTCATGCCCTGGCTCGTCGCCACCGCACTGATCCATTCGGCGATCGTGGTGGAAAAGCGCAATGCGCTGAAGATCTGGACGGTGCTGCTGTCGATCCTCGCCTTTTCGCTTTCACTGGTCGGCACATTTCTGGTGCGCTCGGGCGTGCTGACCTCCGTTCATGCCTTTGCCGTCGATCCGGAACGCGGCGCCTTCATCCTTCTCATCCTGATGATCTTCATCGGCGGTGCGCTGGCGCTCTTTGCCTGGCGCGCCCAGACGCTCAAGGCCGGCGGCCTTTTCGCGCCGGTGAGCCGTGAAGGCGGGCTGGTGGCCAACAACCTGCTGCTCTGCGTGTCCTGCCTTGCGGTCTTCGTCGGTACGCTTTATCCGCTCGCGCTCGAGACCTGGAACGGCAGCAAGATCTCGGTCGGCCCACCCTACTTCGACAGCGTCTTCGTGCCGGTCATGACGCCGCTGACGCATGGTGCTGGCCCATGGCGGGATGGGGATCATGGTGATGGGCATCATCGCCATTTCGCTCTGGAAGGTTGAAGTGATCGTGGCGATGAAGCCGGGCGAGACGGCCGATGTCGCCGGCTATGCGGTGACCTTCAAGGGCGAGACGCCGCTGACCGGTCCCAACTACACCGGGCTTGCCGGCCAGTTCGACGTGACCCGCAACGGGCAGGACGTGGCGCGGCTGGTTTCGGAGAAGCGCAACTTCAAGCCCTCCGGCATGCCGACCATGCAGCGCTGATGTTCCTGGGCGGCTGCTTCTCGCTGGCCGACCGCCGATACCGCGTCGGTGCGCCGCGCCCCAGTGCCGCACCCGGCAAGGCCGTGGCAGCGGAATGAGGCGGCTGACGGCAATCCTCTTGCTGCTCTTGCTGGCGGTTGCGCCGGCCCGGGCGCTGGAACCGCAGGAACTGCTGCCGGACCCGGCACTCGAGGCGCGGGCCCGGGCGCTGTCGGCGCAGCTGCGCTGTCTCGTCTGCCAGAACCAGTCGATCGACGATTCCGATGCGCCGCTGGCCAGGGACCTGCGCAGCCTCATCCGCGAGCATCTGCAGAAAGGCGAGAGCGATTCCCAGATCATGGACTACGTGGTGGAACGCTACGGCGACTTCGTGCTGCTGAAGCCGCGGCTTTCCGCGCAGACGCTGGTGCTCTGGGGCACGCCCTTCATCGTGCTGGTCGTAGCCGCCGGCATGCTGCTGCTGCGCCGCCGCGGCCAGTCCGCCGCGCCGGAACGCCCGCTCAGCGAGGCCGAACGCCAGGCGCTGAAGAAGGCCCTGGAATAGCGCCAGCCTCATTACCAAAGATTCACCTGGTCGAAATGCCATTGTAAGGTGGCGGACCTATCTTCCTCCTCATTGGAAACTTACCAGTGATGGAGAACGACCGAATGACCAACATCCTGACTCGCGCCCGCCCCCGGCTCCTGGCATCCGTCGCCGCCGGTCTCATGGCGGCGACCGCGATCACCGCGGCTGTCACCGCGCTTCCATCCACGCCCGTCCGCGCCGAATCGGCCGCGGCCATCGATCCCACCAGGGGCTTCGGCGATCTCGTCGACCGCGTCATGCCGGCCGTGATCAGCGTCGAAGTGAAGTTCACCAACGCATCCGCGTCGGAAGATCAGAGCGAGGCGCCTCAGATGCCGGAGGGCATGCCCGAGCAGTTCCGCGACTTCTTCAAGAAGTTCGGCGAAGGCCAGGGCCAGCAGCCCATGCCGCGCGGCCCTGGAATGGCCCAGGGTTCGGGTTTCGTGATTTCGGCTGACGGCTACGCCGTCACCAACAACCACGTCGTCAAGGACGCCGACGAGGTGTCGGTGAAGCTGCGCGACGGCACGGAACTCCCGGCCGAAGTGATCGGCACCGATCCCAAGACCGATCTTGCGCTCATCAAGATCAAGTCGGACAAGCCGCTCGCCACCGTGAAGTTCGCCAAGACCGAGCCGCGCGTCGGCGACTGGGTCATGGCCGTGGGCAATCCCTTCGGCCTGGGCGGCACCGTGACCACCGGCATCATCTCGGCCCGCGGCCGCGACATCGGCGCCGGTCCCTATGACGACTTCCTGCAGATCGACGCGGCCATCAACCGCGGCAACTCGGGCGGCCCGGCCTTCAACCTGGAAGGCGAAGTGATCGGCATCAATACCGCCATCTTCTCGCCCTCGGGCGGATCGGTGGGCATCGGTTTCGCCATCCCGGCCTCGACCGCGGAGACGATCATCGGCAGCCTGCGCGAGACCGGTGCGGTGACCCGCGGCTGGCTTGGCGTTCAGATCCAGCCGGTGACCGAGGACCTCGCCGAAGGCCTTGGGCTCGAAGAGGCCAAGGGTGCGGTGATCTCGGATGTCACCGAGAAGTCTCCCGCGCTGGACGCTGGCCTCAAGTCCGGCGACACGATCCTCAAGGTCGATGGCCAGGAGGTGAAGGACGCCCGTGACCTCGCCCGCAAGGTTGCCAAGGTGAAGCCCGGCACGTCCGTGCCCGTCACCATCGTGCGCGACGGCAAGGAGCAGGAGATCGCGGTCAAGATCGGCGTCATGCCGGGCGAAGACCAGATGGCCGCGGCCAAGGGCGACAAGTCCGGTGCCGACCTCAAGGATCTTGGCCTGAAGGTGGTGCCGGCCGAAGATGGCGCCGGCGTCACCGTGACCGAGGTTGCCCCTGACAGCGCGGCCGCCGAGCGCGGCCTGCGCCCCGGGGACGTGATCCTCGAGGTTGCCGGTTCCGAAGTGCATAACCCGGCCGATGTGCGCGACGCCATGAAGGCGTCCGGCAAGAAGCGGGTGCTGATGCTGGTGAAGAGCGGCGACAGCCAGCGCTTCATCGCGCTCCCGGCCAACGCCGGCTGACACGAGTAACTGATACGCGAGCCATCCCCCCCAAGCCCCGCTCGAGTTCGCGTATCTGTCCCGCGGAGGCTGGACCCTCATCCGGTTCCTTGAGGTGATCCAGTCTCCGCCCCCTTTTCAGGAGCCCCGGAACATGCAAGCTATGGACTTCGAATTCAAATCAGTCGACGCCACAGGTTCAGTCCGCCCGTCCATGCGTATTCTCGTGATCGAAGACGACAAGGAAGCGGCGAACTGGCTGATCAAGGGCCTGAGCGAGAGCGGTCATGTGGCCGATCATGCGGCCGATGGCGAGCAGGGCCTGAACATGGCATCCGAGGGCCTCTATGACGTGCTGATCGTCGACCGCATGCTGCCCAAGCTGGACGGTCTAGGCATCATCCGC
>JAPLOT010000182.1 GCA_026400595.1 Alphaproteobacteria bacterium
ATTCGCCCTAGCGACAGGCGCGACGCTCATCACGGCGATCGCCACGATCTTCGGGCGGTTCCAGCCCTTCCAGGTCATTCTCGGGGTTACCGCCCTGCTGCTGGCGATGCTGCTCAAGTTCCTTTACTGGCGCGCCCTCGATGCCATGCCGCCAGCCTATACGATGAATGACGCCACCGGGCTTGGCCGCATCGGAGACGTTTCGCAATGGGAAGTGCCGCATACCTCGGAGAACTACATCCAGAAGGAAATGGGCTATGCGGTCGCCCGCAAGCATGCGGCCAGGCTGCGGAAGCTCGTCTTCCTCTTGCTTGCGGCTGCGATTCTGCTGATGCTGCTGTCGCTCCTGGCGCCGGTCGTCTCGCTGCTGGCCGTCGTTGCCGCCCTTTCTGCCGCGGTGGTCGAGCGCTGGCTGTTCTTCGCCGAGGCCCGGCATGTCGTGACTTTGTTCTATGGCGGGAGGCCGGTCTGATGCTGGGCAAGGGCGTGCGCTGGTTCGACGACTGGTTCGCCATCGAGCAGGTCGCGCCGGGCGTGACCGCCATCGGCGAGCCGCGCTTTCACCAGCTGAACTGGAACTACCTGATCGAAGGAAGCCGCCGCGCCCTTCTGCTCGACACGGGGCCGGGCGTGCGCGACATCGCGAAGGTCGTCCGTACCCTGACCAATCTGCCGGTGACGGCACTGCCCTCGCACATGCACTTCGATCATACCGGAGGCCTTGCCGCCTTCGACAACATCGCCATCGCCGACCTGCCGGTGCTGCGCAACTGCGTCGCGGATGGATGGCTGCGCCCGACCGACGAACTCTATGTGGGTTATTGGGAGGGCATGACCTGGACGCCGGTAAAGGTCAGCCAGTGGATTGAAGTCGGCCGGGAGATTGACCTCGGTGGACGGAAGCTCGCACTCCTCCACACGCCGGGCCATTCGCCCGACTCGGTTTCGCTGCTCGACGCCGAGGCGGACATCTTCTTCGCCGCCGACTTCGTCTATCCCGGCAAGCTCTATGCCCAGATCGAGGGCGCCGACCTGAAGGCCTATCTCGACTCGGCCAGGGCGCTTCTGCCACGCCTGACGGACACCACCACCATCCTTTGCGCCCACGGCAAGCCCGATGCCGAGCGGCTTCATGCTGCGCCGCGCCTGGCCCGGCAGGACGTGGCCGACCTTGCCGCCAGCCTGACCCGGCTGAGGGACAGCGGGGAGAGGCCGGATCGCTGGCCTGTCAACGACCGCCTGTCGCTGCTGCTCTGGGAACCGGCGTTTGCCACTTGGCAAAGCCCCTGAAAATCATATAAAGACTTCTTTATATTCTTTTCCCCGAGAGGTCTTCATGTCCCGTCCGTCCTTCACCGAAGCGCTGGCCAGCCGTCCCTGGCTCCTGGCCGATGGCGCCACCGGCACCAATTACTTCCAGATGGGCCTGGAATCGGGCGATGCGCCGGAAATGTGGAACCTCGAGCATCCCGAACGGGTGCGCGACCTGCACCGCCGCTTCATCGCCGCCGGGGCGGACATCATCCTGACCAATACGTTCGGGGGCAACCGGCATCGCCTGAAGCTGCACAATGCGCAGGAGAGAGTCCGCGAGATCAACATCGCTGCGGTGAAGAATGCCCGGGCTGAGGCGGATGCTGCGGGCCGGCCGGTCTATGTCGGCGGATCCATCGGGCCCACGGGCGAGATCCTTCAGCCGGTGGGCGCCCTGTCGCATGACGACGCCGTGGCCGCCTTCGCCGAGCAGGCCATGGCCCTGAAGGAGGGCGGGGCGGATGTTATGTGGATCGAGACCATGTCCTCTGAAGAGGAACTGAAGGCAGCGGTCGAGGGCGTGGCCAAGGCCGGGCTTCCGATCGTCACCACCATGAGCTTCGACACCAATGGCCGCACCATGATGGGCATCACGCCCAAGGCCTTCGGCGCCATCACCGCGGCCCTGCCGGTTCAGCCGGTCGCCATCGGCGCCAATTGCGGCGTCGGCGCCTCCGAACTCATCGCCACGGTGTTGGGCATTTCCGAAGCGCGGCCCGATGCGGCCGTGGTCGCCAAGGGCAATTGCGGCATTCCCCAATATGTCGACGGTCATATCCACTACACCGGCACGCCGGAACTCATGGCCGACTATGCGCGCATCGCGCTGGATGCCGGCGCAAGGATCATTGGCGGCTGCTGCGGTACGAGCCCGGAGCATCTCGCCGCCATGCGCAAGTCGCTGGAGAGCTACAGCCGGGGCGAGCGGCCAAGCGTCGAACTCATCGAACAGAAGCTGGGTCCGGTGTCGGAACTGGCCAAGGGCGTCGATACCGCCGCGGCCGGTGCGGCGCGGCGCGAACGCCGCCGGGGCTGATCGAGGCCCGTGACTTGATGCCGGTCAAGGCCGGCCTGTCTGGGCCGTTGCATGGTCCTTCTCATGCTCGATCCCGCCTTTCTCAAGGGGGCGACCTGGGGGTTCCCCGGAGCTTCCGTCGAACACCATGAGACCCATGCGGCGCATGTGTTTCTCGCGGGAGACCGCGCCTTCAAGGTCAAGAAGAACGTGAAGCTTCCCTATCTCGACTTCTCCAGCGTCGAGAAGCGGCGAAAGGTGCTGGAGGATGAACTCGCCATCAACCGGGGTTTCAATCCCGATCTCTATCTCGCCGTAACCACCGCACTGGGCGAACCCGTGCTGGTCATGAAGCGCTTCGACAGCAAGGACATGTTGTCGGCGCGGCTGCAGCAGGGTGGCGTTGATGATGATCTGGCGCGCGCGCTTGCCGCCATGATGGCAACGTCGCATCGTGCCGCACCCCGGCGTGACACGCCCGGCTCCAGCATCATGATGGGGCTTGGCGCGCAGCTTTCTCAAGCCTTCATCGCGTCACCTGACCTCTTCCAGCCGGCA
>JAPLOT010000226.1 GCA_026400595.1 Alphaproteobacteria bacterium
CTGGGCATGATCCTGCATGGCCTTGAAGGGATCGGCCCCCCAGGCTTCCATCAGCTGGCTCCGGAACTTCTCCTGCTCCTTGCCGAGATTCTCCAGCGAGAACTCCAGAAATCCGGGCACGAAGGCCTGCATCGAGTCGCCGTAGAAGCGGATGAGCTGGCGCAGGAAGTTGATCGGCAGCAGGTTGGTGCCTTTGTTTTCCTCTTCGAAGATGATCTGGGTCAGCACCGAACGGGTGATGTCCTCGCCCGATTTTGCGTCGTAGACGAGGAAATCGGTTCCACCCTTGACCATGGAAGCCAGATCGTCGAGCGTCACATAGGTGCTCGTCGCCGTGTTGTAGAGCCGCCGGTTGGCGTATTTCTTGATGACGACAGCGTTTTGCGGTGCAGCTTTTTCCTCGGTCAACGCCCTTACTCCTCCAGCACTGGCCCCGGTTTTCCGGCTTTTCGCAGGGGGTCCACCGCAAAAACTTGCTCCCCGCACTGCACAATTGCAAGCGCGAAAATTTCGGCGGGACCCGCCCACAACCTATGTCGCATTGCACAAACAATGCTATGGAGGGCATATGCAATTGACCGCAAAGTCCAGCAAGGAGGCAGTTCATGGCCGGTTCTGAAAATGGGGTTGTCATCGTATCCGCGGCGCGCACGCCGGTGGGCTCGTTCAATGGGTCGCTGTCGGCCCTGTCGGCCGCCGAACTCGGTACCGTGGCGATCAAGGCGGTGATGGAACGTGCCAAGGTCGAGCCGGGCGAGGTCGAGGAAGTGATCATGGGGCAGGTGCTTGCCGCCGGCCAGGGCCAGAACCCGGCCCGCCAGGCCGCCGTCCATGCCGGCATCCCGCATGAGGCCCCGGCCTGGGGCATGAACCAGCTCTGCGGCTCGGGCCTGCGCGCCGTGGCGCTCGGCCTGCAGCAGATCGTGCTGGGCGATTCCCGCATCGTGGTGGCAGGCGGCATGGAATCGATGAGCCGCGCGCCGCATGTGGCGCATCTCCGCGACGGGGTGAAGATGGGCGACCATCACCTGATCGACACCATGATCAAGGACGGTCTCTGGGATGCCTTCAACGGTTATCACATGGGTACGACCGCCGAGAACGTCGCCAGGCAATGGCAGATTTCGCGCGACATGCAGGATGCCTTTGCGGTCGCCTCGCAGAACAAGGCCGAGGCCGCACAGGCCGCTGGCAAGTTCAAGGACGAGATTGTCCCCGTGACCGTCTCCACCCGCAAGGGCGACGTGGTGGTGAGCGAGGATGAGTACATCAAGAAGGGTGTCACGCGCGAGTCGGTCGGAAAGCTCCGTCCGGCCTTCGCCAAGGACGGTTCGGTCACCGCCGCCAATGCCTCCGGCATCAACGACGGCGCCGCCGCCGTGCTGCTGATGAGCGCCAAGGATGCCGAGAAGCGCGGCCTCACGCCGCTGGCCCGCATCGCCTCATGGGCACATGCCGGTGTCGATCCGGCGATCATGGGCACAGGTCCCATCCCCGCCTCGCGGCTGGCGCTCAAGAAGGCCGGCTGGAAGGTCTCCGACCTCGATCTGGTGGAGGCAAACGAGGCCTTCGCCGCCCAGGCCTGCGCAGTCAACAAGGACATGGGCTGGAACCCCGACATCGTCAACACCAATGGCGGCGCCATTGCCATCGGACATCCGATCGGCGCGTCCGGTGCGCGCGTGCTCAACACACTGCTCTTCGAGATGCAGCGCCGCAATGCGAAGAAGGGCCTTGCCACGCTGTGCATTGGCGGCGGCATGGGCGTCGCCATGTGCGTCGAACGCTAACGTCAGAATCAGAAGAGGACATGTGAGATGGGACGGGTTGCAGTTGTGACGGGCGGAAGCCGCGGCATTGGCGCGGCGATCTCGAAGGCGCTGAAGGCCGCGGGCTACAAGGTGGCGGCCAACTATGCCGGCAATGACGAGGCCGCGGCAAAGTTCAAGGCCGAGACCGGCATTCCGGTCTACAAGTGGGATGTCTCGAACTACGAGGCATGTGTGGCCGGCCTCAAGCAGGTCGAGGCCGATCTCGGTCCGGTCGAGGTGCTGGTGAACAATGCCGGCATCACCCGCGACGCCATGTTCCACAAGATGACGCCACAGCAGTGGAACGAGGTGATCAACACCAACCTGAATTCACTCTTCAACATGACCCAGCCGGTCTGGGGCGGCATGCGCGACCGAAACTTCGGCCGCGTCATCTGCATCTCCTCCATCAACGGCCAGAAGGGACAGATGGGGCAGGCCAACTACTCGGCGGCGAAGGCCGGCGACATCGGCTTCGTCAAGGCGCTGGCCCAGGAGGGTGCGGCCAAGGGCATCACTGTCAACACCATCTGCCCGGGCTACATCGCAACCGAAATGGTCAAGGCCATCGCCCAGGACGTGCTGGAAAAGCGAATCCTGCCGCTCATTCCCGTCGGCCGGCTCGGCGAGCCCGAGGAGATCGCCCGCGCCGTGGTCTTCCTCGCCTCGGACGATGCCGGCTTCATCACCGGTTCGACACTCTCGGCCAATGGCGGCCAGTACATGATCTGAGCGCGAGCCGGATCGGCATGCGGCGGGCTGTTGCATTCCTGCGGTCAATCGCTATGCGCTATCCGGCATGAGGCTCACGGCGGACAACCTGACCTGCGAGCGCGGCGGACGCATCGTCTTTGCAGGCATCGGCTTCTCGCTCGACGAAGGACAGCTCATGCAGCTGACCGGACCCAATGGCGCGGGCAAGTCGTCGCTGCTCCGCCTCATTGCCGGGCTGAACGAGGCCGCGGCGGGTACGCTGGTGCTCGCAGGCGGCGACAGCGATCTCACCATTGGCCAGCAGGCCCATTACATCGCGCATCAGGAAGCGGTGAAGACGGCGCTCACCGTCGAGGAAAACCTCGCCTTCTGGCGCGACTTCCTTGGCGGCGGCAGCCTCGAGGCCGCCCTCGAGGCCTTTGCGCTGTCACGCTTCGCATCCTTCCAGGCCGGACTGCTTTCCGCCGGGCAGAAGCGCCGGCTCGCGCTGGCACGCCTCGCACTGATCACGCGCCGGCTCTGGCTTCTCGATGAACCCACGGTAGGACTCGACACGGCCTCGCTTGCCCGACTCGTCGCCGTCATGTCGGCGCATCTCGACCGCGGCGGCATGATCATCGCGGCCACACATGTTCCGCTGGGCCGCGATCCCGATCTCCGCCTTGACCTCGAGGGCCGGACATGAAGCTGCTTTGGGCGCTGATCCGCCGTGACATCGTCCTCACCCTTCGCCAGGGCGGCGGGGCCGGCACGGCGCTTGGATTCTTTCTGACTGTCGTGGTGCTCCTGCCGATTGGCCTCGGTCCCAACCAGGCGCTGATGCAGAAGCTTGCCCCCGGCGCGCTGTGGATCGCGCTGCTGCTGTCGGTGCTGCTCTCAGCCGACCGGATCTTCCAGCAGGACTACGACGATGGCTCGCTCGACATCATGGCCATGGGCCCGGTGCCCTTCGAACTGGTGGCGCTGGCCAAGTCCGTCGCCCACTGGCTGTCCACCAGCCTGCCGCTGGCCATCGCCGCGCCCTTCCTGGGTTTCCTCCTCAATCTCTCGCCCTCCGTCATCCTGCCGCTCTTCCTTGCCATGACGCTGGGCTCGATCACGCTGTCGCTGCTGGCGGCGATCGGCGCGGCCGTCACGGTGGGACTGCGCCGCGGCGGGTTGCTGGTCTCGCTGCTGGTGCTGCCGCTCTATGTGCCGGTGCTGATCTTCGGGGTCGCAGCCTCCAACGGCGGCGTGATGGGCGATGGCGTGGCACCGGCTGCCTTGCTGATACTGGCGGCCATCGCACTGGCCAGCCTGGTACTCTCGCCGATCGCGGCCGCGGCAGCGCTGCGCTCCTACCTCAAGTAACGCTTACTTGAGAACCATCCGATCGATCATGCGGAAGTACAGCCCGTAGGGCAGCAGCCGCGCGATCTTCAGCATGGTCACGAACTGCCAGGGATAGCTGATCTCGAAACGGCCGCGCGCCAGGCCCTGGATGGTGAGCCGCGCCGCATCGGCAGGCTTCATCAGGAAGGGCATGGGGAAATCGTTCTTCGAGGTGAGCGGCGTTTCGACGAATCCCGGATTGATGACGCTCACCGCAACACCCATGCGGGAAAGATCCGGCTTCAGGCTTTCGGCCAGATTGATCAGGGCCGCCTTGGAGGAGCCATAGGCAGCGGCCTTGGGAAGGCCGCGATAGCCGGCCACCGAGGCGAACCATGCGAGATGGCCCTTGCCGCGCGCCTGCATCTTCGGCAGCGTCGCAGCGATGCAGTTGACCACGCCCATCACGTTGGTCCGCAGCGCGTCTTCGAACAGCTTGAGGTCCAGCCGGGCCGGATCGACCGGCGCATAGACGGCAGCTGCAAAGACCGCGAGGTCGATGGCGCCAAGCTCCGCTTCGATGCGCGCTACCGTCTCGGCGACAGCGGTCGCATCGGTCACGTCGAGCGGATAGGGACGGATGTTGGGATGCAGCCCCTCAAGGCTGGCCGCGCTGCGTGAGGAAGCAGCAACGCGCACGCCGGCTGCCGCCATCTGCAGCGCCAGTTCCCGCCCGATGCCGGTCGAGGCCCCCGTGATCCACACCGTTGTCCACGGCAGGGATGCCGTCATGATCAGATGCCGACGAGCGGCTGCATCAGGCGGGCGGCGAAGGACTTGAAGCGCGTCGGCCGCTCGATGGCGACCAGGCAGATGCAATCCCCGCCGGCCTCGGCCACGGGCTTGTGCTCGATGTCCTCGTCGAGATCGGCCACGTCGCCGCGGCCGAAGCGACCCATGTGATCGCGATAGGCGCCGCTGAGAATGAGCGTGACTTCCTCGCCGCCATGACCGTGTTCCGGTACGGCGCGGCCCGGGCCGATGCGCAGGAGCTTCACCTGTCCCTTTGCGGTGGGCGAGAGCTTTACGTCATAGATGGCGACGCCCGGCGCCTTCTTCTTCCACGGCAGCTCATCGAGATTGGCCACCGGCAGCAGGCGCGCCAGGGGACCGGGCACGGCCGCATCTGCGACGGGCGGTGCCGGGAAACGGTGCAGCGTGGCGCCATCCAGCATGGCCATGGTACGGGCCCGGCAGCCGTCCGACACGGCGGCATCCGGCAGCTGTTCCATCAGTTCCCCACCCAGCGCCTCGGCCGCGCGAACGGCTGCCCGGCACTGCGGGCACCAGGCCAGGTGCGATGCGACGACCAGGCCGATCGACTCGTCGAGGGTGCCGGCCGCATAGGCCAGGATGGTGCTGTGGTCGAGGTGATGGGCGGGCGTCACGGTTGTATCTCCAGGATGCGGCGCAAGTGGCCATAGGCCAGACGCATGCGCGATTTGACGGTTCCAAGCGGGATGTTGAGCCTGGTGGCGATCTCGCTCTGGGCCATGTCCTCGACGAAGGAGAGCAGAAGGATCTGCCTCTGTTCTTCGGGAATGCCGCCCAGTGCCTTGCTCACCAGGGAATCCTCCTGCTTGCGGGCGAGGACTTCGTCGCCCGGCGGATCGTCCGAGGCTTCGTCATAGTCGCCCAGTTCGACGAGAGGCATGGGGGCCTCGCGCCGGATACGGTCGATGCGCAGGTTGCGGGCGATGGTAAAGATCCAGGTGGTAACCGAACCCTTTCCGGGTTCGTAGAGACCAGCCTTGTTCCACACCGCGATCATCGCCTCCTGGACCAGATCCTCGGCCAGTTCAGCATTTGCATTCTTGCGCATCATGAAGCTTTTCAACCGAGGCGCGAAATGCGTGAAAAGCTTCTCGAATGCCGCCCGGTCCCGGTTCTGCGCCACCCGTTTCATCAGGTTGCGGAACTCGGCTTCAAGGATGACCTTGTCGTGCTTGCTGTGCTGTTCAACCGTTGTCATGACAGCTACAAGCATAACACTGTTTCCTCATCTCTGGTGCAACTACGGGCGCCTCCCGGAGCCGGATCACCGGCTTGATCCAACCCCGGGCTGCGCCCGTAACATCTTTAACGTTCTAGAAAAGGCTCGGGGTTCTTTTGTCCAGACTGAATATTGCCGTCATCGGGTCGGGCATTTCCGGCCTGTCGGCGGCCTGGTTGCTGTCGCAGCGTCATGCCGTTACCCTGATCGAACGCGAGAATCGCGTCGGTGGCCATTCCAATACGGTCAATTGCCCGATGCCGGATGGCGACGTGGCGGTGGACACGGGCTTCATCGTCTACAATGAGCCCTGCTATCCCAATCTGACCGCACTCTTCGCACACCTGAAGGTGCCCACGGCGCCATCCAACATGAGTTTCGCGGTCAGCATGGGCGGCGGAGCCTATGAATATGCCGGATCGACCGTCCTGCAGATGGTCGGCCACACCCGCAACCTTCTCAGCCTCGGGCACATGCGCATGGTGCGCGATCTGCTGCGCTTCCTCAGGACGGCGGCCGGACGGCTCGACCAGATCCCCGACTCCCTGACGCTCGGCGATTTCATCCGCAAGGAAGGCTATTCCCAGGATTTCGCCGACCGTCATCTCCTGCCCATGGCTGGCGCCATCTGGTCCTCGGCGTCGCGCAGCATGGCCGACTATCCGGCCCGGGCCTTCATCCGTTTCTTCGACAATCATGGGTTGCTCAAGATCAACGATCGCCCGCAATGGCGCACCGTAAGGGGCGGCTCGCAGGCCTATGTCTCGCGCCTCGTCGCCGACGGACGCTTCGCCGTGGTGACGGGCGGAGGCGCTGCCCGAATTCACCGCAGCCTGACCGGCGTGACCATAGCGCTGAAGGACGGCAGTGCGCTCGATTTCGACCAGGTGGTGATCGCCGCGCACGCCGACCAGTCCCTTCGCCTGCTCGACCAGCCGACGGCGGAGGAAAACCGCATCCTCGGCGGCTTCTCCTATTCGCGCAACCGCACCTTCCTTCACACCGACGCCGGCCTCATGCCGAAGCGCCGTCGGCTTTGGTCGAGCTGGAACTACCTGGCACCGCTCACAACCGGCGGGGAGACCCCCAGCACCGTCAGCTACTGGATGAATTCGCTGCAGCCTTTGCCGACCGCGCATGATATCTTCGTCACCCTGAACCCGCAGCGATTGCCGCGGGAGGAGACCATCAGGGCGGAACTCATGTACGAACATCCGGTCTTCAATCCGCGCGCCATGGCACTGCAGAAGGAACTCTGGACGCTCCAGGGTGCCAACCGTACCTGGTATTGCGGCGCCTATTTTGGCGCGGGCTTCCACGAGGACGGACTGCAGGCCGGCCTTGCCGTTGCCGAACAGCTGGGCGGCGTCACAAGGCCATGGGCCGTCTCCAATGCCTCGGGCCGCATTCACGTCCACGACAGGCTCCCCGAGGGCACGGTGCTGGAGGCGGCGGAGTGACAGCGCTCCGAAGCTGTCTCTACGCCGGCGAAGTGGTGCACCGGCGATTGTCGCCGGTCCGACACGAGTTGCGCTACAGCGTCTTCAATCTCTTCGCCGACATCGATGAACTTCCCGAACTCGGCAAGCGCTTGCGGCTGTTCTCCTACAACCGCTTCAACCTCTTCTCGGTCAACGACCGCAGCCACGGGCCGGGCGACGGCACGCCGCTGAAGGAGCATGTCTGGGGTCTTGTCGCCGCCTCGCCCATGGCGGCCCGGGTCCGCCGGGTCTTCATCTTCTGCTACCCCAGGGTCCTGGGTTATGTGTTCAACCCGCTGACGGTTTACTACGGCTTCGATTCGAGCGATGAACTCTGCCTGATGATCTACGAGGTCAACAATACCTTTGGCGGGCGCCACTCCTACGTGATCCCCGTCGGTCCAGGCGAGGGACAGTCCTGCGCCAAGCGCTTCTATGTCTCGCCCTTCAATGCGGTGGAGGGCGACTACGGCTTCCGCTTCTCGGCCCCGGCTGAGCGCATGGCCCTGGGCATCACGCTGACTGCCGACAAGACGCCGGTGCTCAAGGCCTATGTTTCGGGCAGGCGGGAGACACTGAACGACGCCAATCTGCTGCGCTCCTTCGCGCGCATTCCGTTTCTCACCTTCAAGGTGATCGGCGCCATCCACTGGCAGGCGGCGAAGCTCTGGCTCAAGGGCCTGCGCCTGAAGCCCGAACCGCCACCGCCGCCCGAACCCGTTCTGATCGCCGACCGGGCCCGGCACGCGTCATGACGTCCGATACCGCCGCACGCCCTGAGGGACTGATCGGCCGCCTGGTGGTGGCCATCGGCCGCAGGCTGGTGCCGCTGGATCTGCGCGGTGGCCTTCGCCTTACGCTGCCATCGGGTCAGACCTTCGAGATCGGCTTTCGCAACCCCGGTGCCCATGCCGACCTCACCTTGAACAGCTACGCGCCGATCTGGTCATCGATCCGGCGCGGCGCGGTGGGTTTCTCGGAAAGCTACATCACCGGCGGCTGGGACAGTTCCGACATCACGGCACTACTTCGCTTCTATCTGCAGAATCGCCACGCGCTGGACTCGGCGGCGAAACCCGTCTTCTTCAAGAGCATTGGCGACCGCGTCTGGCATCTGATGCGCGACAACGACCGCGAAGGCGCAAGGCGCAACATCAGCGCGCATTACGACCTAGGCAACGACTTCTACAAGCTCTGGCTCGATCCCGGCATGACCTATTCCTCGGCCTATTTCGGCCGCGGCGCCAATGCGCTGGAAGAGGCCCAACGGGACAAGTATCGCGCCGTGCTGCGTGCCATCAAAGCGGAACCCGGTGGCCATATCCTGGAAATCGGCTGCGGCTGGGGCGGATTTGCCGAAGAGGCGGTGCGCGCAGGCCACAAGGTCACCGGCATCACCATCTCACGCGAGCAGCATGACTATGCGGTCAAGCGTCTGGAGGGCACCGCGGCCGAGATCCGCATGCAGGACTACCGCGACACCCGCGGCAGCTTCGACGGTATCGCCTCCATCGAGATGATCGAGGCCGTGGGCGAAAGCCATTGGCCTGCCTATTTCCGCGCCCTTCGCGACCGGCTCAAGGCCGGAGCCAGCGCGGCGGTTCAGGCCATCACCATCGATGAACCCTTCTATCCGGATTATCGCAGCAGTGCCGACTTCATCCAGCGCTACATCTTTCCCGGTGGCATGCTGCCCACCCGCCAGATCCTGCGCGAACAGGCCCAGGCCGCCGGGCTCGGCTATGAACCGGTTCTGACCTTCGGTGGCGACTATGCTCGCACCCTGGCACAGTGGCTTCAGCGGTTCGACGCCGCCTGGCCGCGCATCGCCGACCTCGGTTTTGACGAGAAATTCCGCCGCCGTTGGCGCTACTACCTGACCTATTGCGAGGCCGGCTTTGCCGAACGCGCCATCGACGTCGGGATCTACCGCTTCACCCGGCCGGCCAGCTGACAGCGGTGATCGGAAAAGGCCGCAAGCCCGTAGAGAGGTCATGCTGAAACGCCTCGACCCGCATGCCGATTCCGCAACGTTCGATCTCCTCGCCTTCCTGGAAGGGGAGACCCGGGCCGATGGTGTCTTCGAAGACCGCAGCGGACGGCTCAAGCGCCGCTTTACCGTGGAGACCGTCGGGCGGGTGGAAGGTCAGCGGCTGATCCTCGACGAGTCCTTCCGCTTCGACGATGGCGAGGAGATGCAGCGCACCTGGACCCTGGAGCGTGGCGCGAACGGGGCATTTACCGGGACCTGCGCCGATGCGCCCGTGCCGGCGCGCGGAACCCTTGGTCACGACCGCGCGGCGATGATGTCGACATTGCTGCTGTCCGTCGGCAAACGGAAGATCGCGATGAACTTCGACGATGTCTTCTATCCGCTCGACAGCGGGACTGTGCTGAACCGCTCGACCATCCGCAAGTGGGGCATCACCATCGGCCAGGTGCTGATGATCTTTCGCAAGGCCTAGCGCAAGCCCTCTGCGAACATCTGCTGCAGAAGCGGCCTGATGCTCAGCAACAGGCCGTCGGCCATGGCCGCGTGGCCTTCTGCCGTGGGATGCAGTGCGCCGGTTGTCTCCGAGAACACCGACTCCGAATTGCGCTCGTCAATCTGCCCGCTGCGGCCGATGACCTTTTCGTTCACCACCATGTAGGCGTCATTGAAGGTCCGCACCCAGCGCTGACGCAGGGCATAGGGATAATTCTGGGTGGCCGGATTGTAAGGCACCCATTCGCCGTCCTTGCCGGACCAGCGCTGTTCGCAGGCGAGACCGCCCTCGCTTGGCTTGCCCCAGCATGGAATTGTCAACAGTTCGGCCGGATCGTCGGCCCGGGCCATGTTGCGCGCGCAGAAACCATGGCCTTCGAACATCCCATCGGCATAGACATGACCGGCGAAAGTCCAGCCGTGGTCGGGCGCCAGGTCCTGCATGCGTTGGTAGAGGATGGCGAACTGCTCGCGTACGGCCTCCAGCCGCTTGCCATCGGCGGTGAGCCAGGACGAGAAGAGATTGAGCGACTGGTTGGCCGGAAAGTCGAGTTCCTGTTCATCGCCCGACTGCGGCGCCGGGCAGATGTTCCCGCGACCATCCGTCACCAGGTCGGGATAGGCCGTGAGAACGATGCGAGACGGATCGAAGACTCCATCGTCGGCAGAGTACAGCGGCAGCGAGGATTCGAAGGCCTTGGCAAGACGCGCATAGGTCTTGGGCAGGACGTCGCGGATGCGATCGGAGAAGTCCTTGGCCGAAACCGTGGCGCCGAAGAATCCCGCGATGCTGGCCGACATGCCGTCGCGCAGCGTCGCCCAGGCCACCACGTTGGAAAAGCCGATGTCATTGCCGCCGATCGACAGGAATACGAAATCGAGGCTGCGGTGGAACCTGTTGCCGGGGCACACCAGCTGCCGCTTGCGCACCTCTGGCTTCTCGGCGCAGAGCTCGCGCATCAGCCGGAAGAGCTGCGCATCGCGGCTTCCGCCGGAAACGAGCTTCGACCCGGGCGAGGCAGAATTCTCGGCATCGCTGACTCGCGACACATAGACCTGCGGCCCGAGGATGCCGTCCTCGCCGCCGGCGCCGGAACAGGAATAGTCGAGGAAGGTGACGGAGGTCTTTGGGTTCTCGATCGCGATCTGCAATGCGGCCCGCAGCTGATGGCCATAAAGCGAGCGGTGACAGAGCTCGTCGGTCCAGGTGGCGGAGCCGGCCACGCTGTTGGTCTTGCGTTCCGGATAGAGATTGCGGTGGCGTCGCACGTCACTGAACGTGACCGGCGTGTTGGGATTGCCTTCGCCCGAGGCGAAACTGTCACCCAGTCCGGCGATCAGCAGGTCGCGGACTTGCGCATCGACGAGAATGGGCGACTCGCCCGCCACATTGACGGAGATCTCGGCCCCGCCCGGATAGGGCAGCACGGCGCGCGGATCGCGAACCCGCTCGGCGCAATCCTCCACCGCCACCAGCGTTCCGCCGATCCGCCATTCGCATTCCTGGCCTGCCGGCAGGGCCACGCCCGAAGCGGTGGTGATCCACATTTCGATCTCGTGACCAGCGGGGTTCAGATAGGCATCGATGTCGCCGCAGGCCGTATGGGTTCTCGACTTTGAGTCGTAGCAGAGAACGGCATCGCTGCGGGCCGCCCATCCGCGCCAGTCGAAGTTCTTGCGGAGCACGTCGCTGAAAGCGATGCGGCGGTCGTTCAGCACATGCTCCGAGCCCAGCACCGAGGTGCGCGCCACGAAGGCGGCACGCTGGTCTGCGTCCATGTCGAGACCATCGGTGTGCAGCAGGTATTGCCGCCAGGCGTTCTCGTGGAGCGTGAAAAAGCTGGGGTCTGCAAAGAGGCGAAAGCGATTCACCACTTTCCACTCGATGCGGAAGTCCGAGGCATTGAGCGTCTGGGCCCGGCTCTCCGGTGCGAGGAGGCAGAGCAGCAGCGCGGAAATCATGCAGAAAAGAGTCGTTGACCTGGTCATGGCGGGGCTTCTGGACGCGAAACCGGGCCAAGTTTGGGCAGATCAGCCGCGCTCCGGCTCCGGCCGCGCCTTGGCGATGATCACGCGGACGCCGGCGTCGGTGAGCATCTTGTGATTGGCCTCGGTGATGCGGTCATCGGTGATCAGCGTGTCGATGCGCGAGAAGGGCATGACCGGATAGCGCGCCCGGAAGCCGAACTTGCGGCTGTCGGCCAGGATGATCACCTCGTCGGCGCGGGTGAGCAGCATTTCGGTCTCGCGCACGATAAGCGGATGCGATTCGAACATCCCGGCATGGGTGATGGATTGCGCTCCCAGAAAGAATTTAGAGGCATAGAATTCCGGCGGCGGCGCGCCGCTGGCATGGAGGATGCCCGGCTCGCGGTAGAGATCGCCGCCCCCCAGCGTCAGGTGGCACGAGCCCTTCTGCCAGAGGGCCGCGGCCATCGGCATGGAATTGGTGAAGATGCGCAGGTTGCGCTGGGCCAGCAGCAGGGCGAAGAGATAGCAAGTGCTGCCGCCATGGATGATGAGCGAGTCGCCGTCGCGCACCAGGGCGGCGGCGGCTTCGGCAATGGCCTTCTTCTCGGCCACCTGCAGCATCTGGTTTTCTTCGAAGGGCCTGGCCGCAAGGGGTTCCTGCCCGCTGCCCAGTTCGGTGGTGGCAATGCCGCCGAAGACCTTGCGCACCGTGCCGGCCGCATGCAGCTTGTTGATGTCGCGGCGGATGGTGGCCGGGGAGGCCTCGACCACGGCAAGCAGGTCGCGGACCGAGGCGAAGGGCCTGTCCTTGAGGACATTGAGCATCAGGCGGTGGCGTTCGGCTTCGGTCATGACGATCCAATTGAGCAAATTCAATCAATGTTGCAACGCAAAAATCACAAGATAATCAAGAACTAACTCACTTGACGTTCTTTGCTCATCATTGTTTATTATTGCTCACCGGCTGGGTGCTGTAAATGCCCGGCCAGAGACCTGACCCGTGGGCGCCGGATGACCGGCCAACCGCAGGGCGTGACAGCGGATGGGAGAAGACTTGCGGATGACCGGACCGGCGGTCGAGTTGCGTGGCGTCTCGAAGGCATTTGCCGGAATCCGGGCGCTGACCGATGTCTCCTTCGATGTCCGCCCCGGCGAAGTTCATGCCCTGCTCGGCGAGAACGGCGCCGGCAAGTCCACCCTCATCAAGATCATGGCCGGCCTGCACCAGCCCGACACCGGCGAGATCCTCGTCAATGGCACGGCCCGGCGTTTCGCCTCGCCGCGCGACGCGCACGCCGCGGGCATCGCCACCGTGCACCAGGAACTGCTGCTTTTTCCGGAACTGACGGTGGCCGAGAACATCTTCCTCGGACGCGCGCCGAAGACGTCGCTGGGCACGCTCGACTGGACCGCCATGCGGCGCCGCGCCCGCGAGCTGCTCGACATCCTCGACTGCCGCGAGCTCGACATCGACATGAAGGTGGCGAGCCTTTCGGTGGCCAACCGCCAGCGCATCGAGATCGCCCGCGCCCTGGCGCAGGACGCCCGCGTCGTCATCATGGACGAGCCCACGGCAGCGCTTGCCGAGGCCGACGTGCAGCGCCTGATGGACATCGTACGCAAGCTCCGCGCCTCCGGCGTCTCCATCGTCTATGTCAGCCACCGCATGCCGGAGATCTTCGCGCTGGCCGACCGCGTCACGGTGCTGCGCGACGGCAATCTCATCGGCACCATGGACATCGCCGCCGTCGACGAGAGCCGGCTCGTCGCCATGATGGTGGGCCGCGCCGTCGACAAGCTCTATCCCGCCCGCCAGGGACAAAGCGGCGCCACCGCCCTGGAACTGCGCAACGTCTCCTACCGCACGGTGATCCGTGACATCTCCTTCGATCTCCGCCACGGCGAAATCCTCGGCCTCGCGGGCCTTGTCGGCTCGGGGCGCACCGAAACCGCGCTCACCATCTTCGGCATCACCCCGGCCACCGCCGGCGAGATCCTGATCGACGGCAAGCCCGTGGCCATCACAAGCCCCGAGGCGGCGCGCGACCTCGGCATCGCCTATGTGCCGGAGGACCGCGGATCGCAGGGACTGATCCGTGCACAGACCATTGCCGACAATGTGGCGCTGGCCAACCTGCGCCGCCTCACCCGCGGCTTCCTGATGGATGCCGGCAAAGTGCTGGCCGAGGCGAAGAAGGCCATCGAGAAGTTCGGGATTAGGGCCCGCGGGCCCGAACAGATCGTGCGCCAGCTCTCCGGCGGCAACCAGCAGAAGGTGGTGCTGGGCAAGTGGCTCGCCACCAATCCCCGCATCCTCATCATGGACGAGCCGACCCGTGGCATCGACGTCGGCGCCAAGGCCGAGATCCACCTCCTCATGCGGAAGCTGGCCGCCGAGGGCATGGCCATCCTGATGATCTCCAGCGAGCTGCCGGAAGTGCTCGGCATGAGCGACCGGGTGCTGGTGATGAACAGCGGCCGCATCGTGGCCGCGTTCGACAAGGCGGCCGCGACGCCCGAAGCCGTTGGCGCCGCCATGACGCATAGCGCGGCATCCCGGAGCGCCGCATGACCGCAAGCACCGCCGCAGCAGCGCCCATCGGACGCTCCAACCTGCAGCGCTTCGTCGGCGGCTATGGCCAGGAGATCGTGGTCCTGCTCTCGATCGTGGCGCTCTTCGTGGTGGTCGGCGCCATCAATCCGCGCTTCCTCTCGGACACCAACATCAACTCCATCTTCGCCGGCAACGCCTATATCGCGGTGGCCGCCATCGGCATGACCATGCTGATCATCTCGGGCCACATCGACGTCTCGGTCGGTTCGCTGATCGGCGTCATCGCCACCATCGCGGGAACGCTCGCCGTGTCGGGCTATCCCATCTGGGTCGCCTGGCTGGTGCCCATCCTCTTCGGCATCGCGGTCAATGCCGGTGTCGGCGCGCTGGTCGCCTACATGCGCATTCCCTCCATCGTGGTGACGCTGGGCATGCTTTCGATCCTGAAGGGCGGCCTCATCAGCGCCACGGGTGGCGAATGGATCACCGACATGCCGCCGGGCTTCATGATCGCCCAGATGCGGCTCTTCGGCATTCCCTCCGCCGTCTACTTCATGGTGATCCTCACCATTCTGGCCGCGCTCTTCATGCGCTACACCGCCTTTGGCCGCGCCATCTATGCGGTGGGCGGCAACATGGAGGCCGCCCGTGCCGCAGGCCTCAATCCCGAGCGAACGGTCGTCGGCGTCTTCGCACTGCACGGGCTCTTCGCCGGCATCGCCGGCATTCTCTTTGCCACCCAGCTGCAGGTGATCCAGTCCACCGTGCCGCCCAATCTCGAACTCACCGTGATCACCGCCTCGGTCATCGGCGGCGTCTCGATCCTCGGCGGCACCGGCACGGTCATCGGCTCGACGCTCGCGGCCATCCTCTTCGCCTGCATCGGCTCGGCACTGATCTTCCTCAATGTCTCGGCCTACTGGCTGCGCGCCGTGCTGGGCCTGATGATCCTCGCCACCGTGCTGGCCGACATGATCCGCCGCCGGAGAGTGCTATGACCGCGCGGCTGCTGTTCCGTCACGAGACGATCCTCGCCATCCTCACGGTGATCGCGCTCTTCGTGCTCTCTATGCTGTCGGACAAGTTCTTCACCGTCGACAACCTGCTGAACCAGGGCCGCCTGATGTCGGAGGTCGGGCTGGTGGCGTTGGCCATGACCTTCGTGATCGTCACCGGCGGTATCGACCTCTCGGTGGGCTCCATCCTCGGCCTCACCGCGATCCTCTTCGGCATCTTCTGGCAGAGCCTCGGCCTGCCCATTCCGCTGGCCATGGCAGCGGCCATCGCCAGCGGCACCTTCGCCGGCTTCGTCAATGGCCTCATCATCACCCGCTTCAGCGTGCCGCCCCTCATCGCCACGCTGGCGACGCTGGCGCTTTACCGCGGACTTGCCGAAGGCATCAGCCAGGCCCGCTCGGTGCGCGGCTATCCGGAGTGGTTCTTCTTCTTCGGCCAGGGCGAGGTGCTGGGCGTGCCCTTCCAGCTCTGGATCCTCGGCATCTGCACGGTGATCGCCGCGGTGATCCTGGCCTATACGCCCTTCGGCCGCGCCACCTATGCGATCGGCGCCAACGAGACGGCCGCGCGTTTTTCCGGCATCCGCGTCGATGCGGTGAAGCTGTGGATCTATACCGCCGCCGGATTCATGTCGGCGCTGGCCGCCGTCATCTTCGTCTCGCGCGTCACCACCACCCGCTCCGACATGGGCACCGGCCTCGAACTCGACGTCATCACCGGTGTGGTCCTCGGTGGCACATCGATTTTCGGCGGCAAGGGCACCATCCTGGGCACGGCGCTGGGACTCATTCTCATCCAGGCCCTGAAGAACGGCCTGGCGCTTTCGGGCGTCAAGGGCGACGGCACCATCGTCGTCATCGGCGTGGTCCTTATTGCGGCCATCCTGATCGGCGCAATATTCGACAGAAACAGAGGCGGCTGAATTCGGGAGGACGTCTGCCGCGCCACCCGCCTGTGGCACGGGGACACCATATGGGAGCGACTGAAATGAAGAAACTGACACTAGGCGTGCTTCTCAGCCTCGGCCTCATGAGCGGATCGGCCCTTGCCGCCTCCGCCTGGACCGGCGGCGACGACCTGCCGACCAATCCGCTGGCCTGCGACGCCACACCGGGCGCCGCCGTTGCCAAGCCCTATGACGGCGGCGTGCCGACCAATCCGCCGGACCGCAAGGGCAAGAAGATCACCGTCGTCGACATTCCGAAGCTGATCGGCATCGGCTACTTCAATGCGACTTCGAAGGGCATTTCGGACGCTGCCGCCGAGCTCGGCAACGTGGACGCCAAGACCGACGGCCCGACCAAGGCCAACATCGACGAGCAGATCACCTTCATCGACAACTACATCACCTCGGGCGTCGACGGCATCCTCTTCGCCGCCAACGATCCCGTGGCCATCGCCCCGGTGCTGAAGAAGGCGCTGGAGAAGGGCATCAACGTGGTGGGCTATGACGCCAACTCCACGCCGGATGCCCGCCAGTGGTTCGTCAACCAGGCCGAGTTCAACGGCATCGCCAAGTCGCTGGTCGACAATCTGGCCGCCGAGATCGGCGAAGAAGGCGCCTTCGCCATTGTCACCTCGACCTTCACCACACCGAACCAGGCGCGCTGGATCGCCGAGATGGCCGCCTATGCCGCGAAGTGCCACCCGAAGATGAAGTGGCTGGAAACCGTCGAAGCGCAGGAAGACAACAACCTGTCCTTCAACCAGGCCACCACCCTCATCAACAAGTATGGCGATGAGCTCAAGGGCATCCTCGGCATGACCTCGGTTGCAACGCCGGCCTCGGCCGAAGCGGTGACGCAGCTCAACAAGTGCGGCACCATCGCGGTCGTCGGCCTGGCCACACCCAACGCCATGAAGCCCTATGTCGAAAAGGGCTGCGTGAAGTCGGTCGTGCTGTGGAACCCGGTGGACCTCGGTTATGCCGCCATGCAGGTTCTGCGCTCCGTGGCCGACGGCACGCTGCAGCCGGGTGCGACCACGGTTAAGGCCGGCAAGCTGGGTGACCTCCAGGTCATCAACGGCTCGGAAATCCTGCTGGGCGCGCCCTTCGTGTTCAACAAGGACAATATCGGCCAGTTCGACTTCTGATCCTCACCGCAATCCGGCGCGCTGGCCTTCGGGCCGGCGCGCCTCCAACATCCCGAGAGAGTGATATGAGCAATTCCGCAACCGTCCCGTCCCTGTGGGACGACAAGAAAGCCGCCAATCTCGATGAACCCGGATTGCTGCTCTACCGGTCCAATCTCCTCGGCGCCGACCTGCGCATCACCAATTTCGGCGGTGGCAACACCTCGGCAAAGGTGAAGATGAAGGATCCGCTGACCGGCGGCGACGTCACCGTGCTCTGGGTCAAGGGCTCCGGCGGCGACATCGGCTCGATGAAGCTCGACGGCTTCGCCACGCTCTACATGGACAAGCTCGAATCCCTGAAAGGGCTCTACAAGAGCCTGGACCAGGAAGACGCGATGGTGCACGCGCTGAACCACTGCATCTACAATCTCAATTCCCGCGCGCCCTCGATCGACACCTGCCTGCATGGCTATGTGCCCTATGCCCACGTCGATCACGTCCATTCCGACGCGGTCATCGCCATTGCCGCCTCGAAGGACTCGGAGCGCCTGACCAAGGAGATCTTCGGCAGCGAGATGGGCTACCTGCCCTGGCAGCGCCCCGGCATCGACCTCGGCATCAAGCTTGGCGAAATGGCCAAGGCCCATCCCGAATATGTCGGCGTGGTGCTGGGCAGCCACGGCCTCTTCACCTGGGCCAATGACGCCAGGACCTGTTACGACACGACGCTGCGCATCATCAACAAGGCCGCCGTCTGGCTCGAACGCAATGGCAAGAAGCCCGCCTTCAAGGGCGAGGAGGTCAAGAGCCTGCCGGATGTGGAGCGTCGCAAGGTGGCGCGCCGCCTGCTGCCCGAGATCCGCGGCCGCATCTCGAAGCATGAGATGAAGGTGGGACACTTCGTCGATTCGAGCGAGGTGCTGGAGTTCGTGAATTCGAAGCAGCTGGAACAGCTGGCGCCACTCGGCACCTCCTGCCCCGATCATTTCCTGCGCACGAAGATCCGCCCGCTCATCGTGCCGCATGACGCGGAAGGTGCCACCCTCGACGCGCTGATCGAGGGCTACCGCAAGGACTATGCGGCCTACTACGAGGCCTGCAAGCGTGCCGATTCGCCCGCCATGCGCGATCCCAATGCGGTGATCTATCTCGTGCCGCAGGTCGGCATGCTGTCCTTCGCCAAGGACAAGGCCACGGCGCGCATCGCCGCCGAATTCTACGTCAATGCCATCAACGTCATGCGCGGCGCCTCCAGCGTGTCCGAATATGTCGGGCTGCCGGCGCAGGAGGCCTTCAACATCGAATACTGGCTTCTGGAAGAGGCCAAGCTGCAGCGCATGCCCAAGCCCAAGAGCCTCGCGGGCCGCATCGCCCTGGTGACCGGCGGCGCGGGTGGCATCGGTTCGGCGATTGCCTCCAAGCTCCTGTCGGAAGGCGCCTGCGTGGTGCTTGCCGATATCGACAAGGCCTCGCTCGACGAGGTCACGGCGGGCTTCGGCAAGACCTATGGCAAGGACAATGTCCGCGGCGTGGTCATGGACGTCACCAGCGAGGACGCGGTCATTGGCGCAACCGACCAGGCCGCGCTGGCCTATGGCGGCCTCGACATCGTGGTGAACAATGCCGGCATCACCCTGGCGGCGACGGTCGAGGACACCAGCCTCGAACTGTGGAACAAGAACATGGCGATCCTCGGCACCGGCTATTTCCTGGTGGCGCGCGAGGGCTATCGCCTGATGCAGAAGCAGAAGCTGGGCGGCTCGATGATCTTCATCGGCTCCAAGAACGGCGTCACCGCCTCGCCCGGCGCCTCGGCCTATTGCTCGGTCAAGGCCGCCGAGATCCAGCTTGCCCGCTGCATGGCGCTGGAGGGCGCGCCGTACGGTATCCGCGTCAATGTGGTGAACCCGGACGCCGTGCTGCGCGGCTCCAAGATCTGGCAGGGGCCCTGGCGCCAGCAGCGCGCCGCCTCGCTCAAGATCAGCGAGGACGAACTCGAGGAACACTACCGCAAGCGGTCGCTCCTGCAACGCTCGGTCTATCCGGAAGACATCGCCGAGGGCGTCTACTTCTTCGCCTCCGATCTCTCCAACAAGTCGACCGGCAACTTCCTCAACATCGACGCGGGCAATGCCGCGTCCTTCACGCGCTAGTCCGATGAGCTTCGCCATCTCGGCCGACCTCATCGGCACCGCCAACGGCAAGCTCGAGGCCGCCCACGCCGACGACTATGAAGCACTCGGCCGCCAGCTCCAACGGCGCGGCCTCTCCATCGAGGCGATGACGAAACGCGCCATGGATTTCGCCGTGGCGGTTCCCACCTGGGGCGTGGGCACCGGCGGCACGCGCTTCGCACGCTTCCCTGGCCCCGGCGAGCCGCGCAACATCCATGACAAGCTCGAGGACTGCGGCGTCATCCAGCAACTGGCAAGGGCCACGCCCAATGTCTCGCCGCATTTTCCCTGGGACAAGGTCTCCGACTACAACGCGCTCCGCCAGGAAGCCGCCTCGCACAGCCTGGGCTTCGACGCGGTGAACTCCAACACCTTCCAGGACCAGAAGGAGCAGCGGCTGTCCTACAAGTTCGGCTCGCTGACCCATGCCGACAGGGCAACGCGGCAGCAGGCTGTCGAGCACAATCTCGAATGCATCGAGATCGGGCAGAAGCTCGGCTCCACGGCGCTCACCGTGTGGATCGCCGATGGCTCGAACTTCCCCGGCCAGGCCAATCTCAACGCCGCCTTCGACCGCTACATCGAGTCGCTCAGGACCATCTACGACGCGCTGCCGAAGAGCTGGCTCGTCTTCCTCGAGCACAAGCTCTACGAGCCCGCCTTCTATTCCACCGTAATCTCCGACTGGGGATCGAATCTCATGGCCGCACAGGAGCTCGGCCCCAAGGCGCGCTGCCTCGTCGATCTCGGCCATCACGCGCCCAACACCAACATCGAACAGATCGTCGCGCGCCTCATCCGGGCGAAGAAGCTGGCGGGCTTCCACTTCAACGACTCGAAGTATGGCGACGACGATCTCGATTCAGGCTCGGTCGATCCCTTCCGCCTCTTCCTCGTCTTCAACGAGCTGGTGGATGCGGAGCTGCGCAAGGCGGAGGGCTTCGCCCCGGCCTACATGATCGATCAGTCGCACAATGTCACCGATCCCATCGAAAGCCTCATCGCCTCGGCCGTCGAGATCCAGCGCGCCTTCGTCCAGGCCTCGCTGATCGACCGCAAGGCGCTGGCCGCGGCGCAGGACGCGAGCGACGTGATGCTCGGCCACCGCCTCGTCAAACAGGCCTTCGTCACCGATGTCTCGCCAATCCTCGCCGAGGCGCGGCGGCGCAAGGGCGGCGCCATCGATCCCATCGCCACCTACCGCACCAGCGGCTACCGCGCCCAGAAGGCAAAGGAACGCCCGGTTGTGGAGGGCACCTCGGCCGGCATCGTGTGACATTGGCGGCGCCCTGGCATAGTCTGGCGCGGCAAGGAGTGCCGCGATGGATATCAGGGACTATCTCGACTACGAACCGGCGGGCAGGCGGATCGAGGATCTCGACACGCCTGTGCCGCTGATCGACATCGGCATCGCCGAGCGCAACCTGAAGCGCTGGCAGGCCCGCACTGACGCGCTGGGACTCGGCAACCGTCCGCACATCAAGACGCACAAGCTGGCCGGCCTCGCCCGTTACCAGCGCGATCTGGGTGCTCGCGGCATCACGGTGCAGAAGCTGGGCGAGGCCGAGGTCATGGCGGATGCGGGACTGTCCGACATGCTGGTGACCTTCAACATCGTGGGCCGCTCCAAGCTCGAACGCCTCGCGGCCTTGGCGCGCCGGACAGAGATTATGGTCGTGGCAGATAATGCGGCGGTGGTCGAAGGTCTCGGCTGGGCGGGCACGGCCGCGGGTCGCGACATTCGCGTGCTGGTCGAATGCGACACGGGCGCGCATCGCAATGGCGTTCAATCCCCTGAAGCGGCGATCGCGCTGGCCCGGACCATCGATACGACACCGGGACTCGCCTATGGCGGACTCATGACTTATGCCAAGCCCGGCACGCGGCGCGAAGCGGCGGATTACCTCTCGGCGGCGCGCGACGGTGCTTCGCGGGCCGGGCTGGAGACAAAGGTAATCAGCTCGGGCGGATCGCCCGATATGTGGAAGGACGAAGGACTCGATGTGCTCACCGAGTATCGCGTCGGGACCTACATCTATTTCGACCGCTCGCTCGCCGAACGCCACGTCTGCAGCTACGACGATTGCGCTGTCACCATCCTCGCCACGGTGGTGAGCGTTCCTACGCCGGAGCGCGCCTTGCTTGATGCCGGGTCCAAGTCGCTCACCAGCGACCTGCTCGGTATGACGGGTTATGGCACGGTACGCAGCCTCAATGGCGCGACCGTCTACGACCTGAGCGAAGAACACGGCTTTCTCGACATCTCCGGCAGCGCGGACAAGCCGATGGTCGGCGACCGGCTGCGCATCGTGCCCAATCACGTGTGTCCCGTGATCAACCTCTTCGACCGCGTCGTCGTTGTGGACGGCGAAGAGGTGCTGGGCGCCGTGCGCGTCGACGCCCGCGGCCTGGTTCAATAGGTCAGGCGGCGCGCGTCTCGACCAGGGTTGCCGTCTGCTCGATCTGCCGCGAGATCTCGACATGCTTGGAGCGCAGCACGTCGAGATGGGCGCGCAACATGCTGACGGCCTGTTCGATCTCGAGGATGTTCGGACAGTCGCCGACGCGCTCGAGGACATCGCGGATCTGTGCGATGGGCACGCCGAGACGCCGCAGGCGCAGGATGTTCTGCAGGCGCCGGACATCGGAGGCAAGATAGGTGCGGAACTTGCCATGGCGCGGCGGCGACAGAAGTTCCGCCCGCTCGTAGAAGCGGATCGTCTTGGGGTCGATCCCGGTCTGCTTCGCCAGTTCGCCGATGAACAGGAATGACTCTTCCGCACCTGCAACTTTTGTATCGACCTGCGTTTCCGCCATGCTCCACCTCCCTTGATCGACCTTTGCTTCCGGCACATCACCGTGCCGTGCAGTCAAACTAGGAAGATCGCCTTAAACGTGCAAGATAGAAATCGATCTCGTATAAATTGTAATTGGTTTCATGTGCCGACCTGTACTCGAAGGATCGTCTGAAAAGACAGACTCAGCTGGCCGGACCCAGCACATGGCCGACGAAGGGCAGTTCGCGAAACTGATGCGCCATGTCCATGCCGAAGCCCACCACGAACTTGTCTGGGCACTTGAAGCACTCGAAATCGGCACCGATGTTTGCGGCAAGGTGTCCGGGCTTGTTGAGCAGCACGGCGGTATAGACCCGCGCCGCGCCGCGCGCCGAGATCAGGTCCTTGGCGTAGGCCAGGGTGCGGCCGGATTCCAGGATGTCGTCGACCAGCAGCACATGCCGGCCCTTCACGTCGGACTCGATGTCGCGCAGGACCTGAACCTGGCCCGAAGAGCGCGTCGCCGCGCGGTAGCTCGACAGCATCATGAAGTCGACCTCGGGGGAAAGCCCGGCATGGTGCATGGCGCGGATCAGGTCTGCCGCGAAGATGAAGCTGCCCTTCAGCACCGGCACGACGAGCAGGCGCTCGGGCTTGCGCGCCGCGATTTCGCGGGCAAGTTCGGTGATTCTGTCAGCGATCTGCGACTCGGAGAACAGCACTCCGATGCGGTGGCCTTCGATGATCTGTTCGCTCATGGCGCGGCATTTGAGCCGATTTCATGGGCATGGGCAAAGCGAATTTCGAGGTTCTTCGCATTTTCGGGCGGCGAAGCGACGCGGGTCACGAAGTTGGTGATCTCGCCCGATTTCAACGGCCGCGCACCGGCATCGAGCGTCCAGTTGTAGACCTCGTCATTGCTGTCCGAGCGCAGCGCGAAGCGGATCCACGGGATCTTGCGATCATCGTCCGAGACATTGGCGATCTCGCCCTTGACGGCCAGCACCCGCGTCCCGTCGACGATCATGTGCTGCATCTCGACCTTGCGGAAGTCGAGTCCATAGATGTTCACGTTCCAGCCGATGGTCTGATAGGCCTTCACGCTGGCCGGCGCCATGGCGACGACCTGCTCCGGCATGGCCAGCGCAACCAGCAGGGGAAGTGCCGCACAGGCGGCCAGCGCGGACCATCCGGCCATGCGCCGGTTGCGCCGGGCGCGCTGGGCCGCGAAGGCCTACTGGGCCTCGCGATTGGCTTCCACCAGCCGCCGCACCTCGTGATCGGGTTCATAGTCGTGGTCGATCACGGCCGGAAGCTGCTGGGGATTGACCGAGGTGATCTCGATGGCGCGGCTCTCCAGCCAGCTGTAGCCGCAGGAGGCGCATTTGATCACGGTGCCGTCGGCGGCAAGCCGTTGCGCCGGGAGATCGTAGCGGGTGGAGCAGGACGGGCAGGAGATCATCATGGTGGCGGGCATCCGCAGAGGGGCCTGGCGGGGAAAACCCCGCGAGAATTCAGGATGAAGCTTAACTGCAATTACGGTTAATGCCTCGTTAACGGGCTTTGTGCTGAAACCGTGGCTGAGCGGAGGGAGCAATCAGGTGGTACGGCTTGAGAATGTGGGCCTGCGTTACGGTCACGGGCCGGAAATCCTCAAGGATGTGAACTTCCGCATGGAAGTGGGGGAGTTTGCCTTTCTCACCGGCCCCTCGGGGGCCGGCAAGTCCTCGCTGCTCCGGCTTCTCTTCCTCGCCCAGCGCCCCAGCCGCGGCGCGATCCGCCTCTTCGGCGAGGACGTGGCCAAGCTCAACCGCAAGAGCCTTCCCGCCCTGCGTCGCCGCATCGGCGTCGTCTTCCAGGAGTTCCGCCTGCTCGACCACCTGACGACCTATGACAATGTGGCGCTGCCGCTGCGCGTGGCGGGCCATGGCGAGGCGTCCTATCGCGCCGACGTCAGCGATCTGCTGAGCTGGGTTGGCCTGGCCGACCAGGCCCGAGCCTATCCGCCGGTTCTTTCCGGCGGCGAGAAGCAGCGCGCCGCCATCGCGCGCGCCGTCATCGCCAAACCCGAACTGCTGGTGGCCGACGAGCCGACCGGAAATGTCGATCCGGTGCTGGCCAATCGCCTCCTGCATCTCTTCGTCGAGCTCAATCGCCTCGGCACCACGGTGCTGATCGCAACCCATGATCATGCCCTGGTGCAGCGTGCCCGCGCGCCGGTCTATCATCTCGAGGACGGACATCTGAGGCTGCGATGACCAGCACATCCTCCAACCGCCCCGGCGCCATCATTCCCGCCAACATCGGCGCCCTGCGTTCGCTCACCGTGGCCATGACGGTGATGTGCTATCTTGCCTGCCTCGCCATCGGCGCGCTGGTCCTCACCAACCGCGCGGTGAGCAGCTGGACCAGCGGCCTGTCGCGCGAGGTAACGGTCCAGGTGCGCCAGACGAAGGACGCCGATGTCGATGCCGAGGTCGCGAAGGCGCAGGAGATCCTGCAGGATTTTCCGGGCATCGTCGCCGTCACCGTGCTCGACCGCGAGGCCGGCGCCAAACTTCTCGAGCCCTGGCTGGGCAGCCGCAATCTCGAGGATCTTCCCATCCCGCGCCTGATCAGGGTGGCGGTCGATGAAGCTGCGCCGCCCGACTACGGGGCGCTCGGCGCGGCTTTGGAGAGCGTCAAGGGCGCCAATCTCGACACGCATCGCCGCTGGCAGTCGGAACTCACCCGCATGGCCCGCGCGCTCTCCGTTCTCGCCTATACCGTGCTGACGCTGATCGCCGTGTCGTCGGTTGCCATCGTCGTCTTCGGCACCCGCGCGGTGCTGCAGGCCCATCGCCCCATCGTCGATCTCCTGCATCTGGTCGGCGCGCGCGACGGCTATATCGCGCGGCAGATCGATGGCCGCTTCCTCAAGACCGGACTCTTCGCGGGGCTTCTCGGCATGGGCCTGGGACTCGTCACCTTCTTTCTTCTCTCGCTCACCGGGCCAAGCGGCGGCGGCGGACTTGCCGATGCCAGCCGCAGCCTGCTCTTCGCACCACCCGAGTCGGCGAGCCTCAGCTACGCGCTGCTGCTCGCCGTGCCGGTGATGGCGACACTCATCAGCCTGGTGACCTCGCGCGTCACGCTCATGCGCATGCTGGGTGACGTGCTGTGACCGCCATCCGCTCGCTGCTGTTCAATGTGCTGTTCTACGTGAACCTCATTCTCTTCCTGGTGCTGGGTTCGCCCTTCTTCTTCACTCCGCGCATCTGGTCGATCCGCGCGCTGCAAGTCTGGGCGAGGTCTTCGCTCTGGCTGCTGCGCGTGGTGGCCGGCATCGGCATGGAGCTGCGCGGCCGGGAGCATATTCCGCATGGCCCGGCGCTGATCGCCGGCAAGCACCAGTCCTTCTGGGAGACCTTCGCCATACTGCCCTGGCTCGACGATCCGGCGATGGTGCTCAAGAAGGAGCTGGTCTACATCCCGTGGTTCGGCTGGTTCGCCTACAAGTTCCGCATGATCGCGGTGGAACGCAGCGCCGGTTCGGCCGCGCTCCGCAATCTGGTGCGGCAGGCGGAGGCCTGCATTGGCGCGGGCCGCCAGGTGGTGATCATGCCCGAGGGCACCCGCCGCGCGCCTGACGATCCGCCGGCCTACAAGCCGGGCGCCGCCGCGCTCTATGCCACGCTGGGCGTGCCCTGCGTGCCCTTCGCGCTGAACTCCGGCCTGTTCTGGCCGCGCCGCAAGTTCCTGCGCTATCCCGGCACCATCGTGCTCGAATTCCTCCCGCCCATCCCGCCGGGCCTGCCACGCAAGGCCTTCCAGACCGCCCTCGAAGGAGCCATCGAGCCCGCGACGCAGGCCCT
>JAPLOT010000356.1 GCA_026400595.1 Alphaproteobacteria bacterium
ATCGCCGAGACCGCCGAAGAGGTGGGCATCAGGCTGGCGATCCATCCTGACGATCCGCCCTTTCCGCTCTTCGGCCTGCCGCGCGTCAATTCGACTGCGGAGGACACGGAGAAACTCTTCGACGCCGTGCCCAGCCCGGCCAACGGCATCACGCTTTGTACCGGTTCCTATGGCGCCAATCCCAAGAACGACCTGGTCGCCATGGCGCGGCGCTTCGGCCCACGCGTGCACTTTGCGCATCTGCGCAACACAACGCGCGAGCCCGACGGTTCCTTCTACGAGGCCGAGCATCTCGACGGCGACACCGACATGATCGGCGTTGTGGCGGCCCTGCGCCAGATCGAGACGGAAGAGGGACGGGAAATCCCAATGCGGCCCGACCATGGCCATGTCATCGTCGATGACATCGGCAAGACGGTGAACCCCGGCTATTCCTGCATCGGCCGGCTCAAGGGACTGGCGGAACTGCGCGGCGTGATGCGCACCGTCGATGCCTTCCGCAGCGGCCGCCTGCACTGAGGCATGCCGGCTTGAGAACCTTCCTCACCTTCCTTGCCGCCTATGTGCTGAGCCAGTTCTATCGTTCCTTCCTTGCGGTGATCGCGCCCGAACTGGCGCGCGAACTGGCGCTCGACCCGCAGGCACTGGGCAACATGCAGGCCTTCTGGATCCTGGGCTTCGTCGCCATGCAGTTCCCCGTGGGCTGGGCCCTCGACACGCTGGGGCCACGCCGTACCGTATCCGCCATCATGCTTGCGGCCGTCGCAGGTGCGGCGCTCTTCGCGCGCGCGACGTCTGCCTTCGATCTCAACCTTGCCATGGTGCTGATCGGCGTCGGCTGCAGCGCCATCTACATGGGCGCCATCTATGTCTTCGGCCGGGTCAATCGCCCGGATCGTTTCGCCTTGCTCTGCTCGTGGCTGCTCGGCATCGGCACGGCGGGCAATCTTCTGGCGGCCTCGCCGCTGGCCTTCGCCGCCGAGACGATCGGCTGGCGCGTGTCGATGCTGGTCCTCGCGGCGCTGACCGCGGCCTCTGCCCTGTCCGTCGTCCTGCTCATCCGCGATCCACCGCGCCTGTCGGCGCACGGCGGCGACGGCTTTTTCGCCGGCATTGGTGAGATCCTCGCGACTCGCGCGCTCTGGCCCCTGCTGCCGCTGACCGCGATCGGCTATTCCGTCATCCTCGCCGAGCGCGGGCTCTGGGCCGGCCCCTTCTTCTCCGAGGTCTATGGCCTGTCGCCCGTTGAGCGCGGCAATGCGCTGCTGGTCATGGCGGCGGCCATGTCGGCCGGCGCCATGATCTACGGACCGCTCGACAAGTGGTTCAGCACGCGCAAATGGGTGGTGGCCTCCGGCAGCGCGATGACGGCGGCCTGCTTCGTGCTGCTCGGCACGCGCGAGCTGTCGCTGACGGGCGCGACGGTCACGATGGCGGCACTCGGCGGCTTCGGCATGACCTACGGCGTACTCATGGCCCATGGCCGCAGCTTCGTGCCGGACCGCCTGCTGGGCCGGGGCATCACGCTGCTCAACGTGCTCTTCATCGGCGGCGCCGGGCTGCTGCAGCCACTGAGCGGCGCCTTCATGACCTCCATGGCGGGGCAACCGCCGGCCGAGGCCTTCGCGACGCTGCATTTCGGGTTCGGGCTGCTTCTCCTCCTGGCGCTCATGGTCTATTTGTTTTCGCGCGACCGTCGCGCGGAGACTTGATCCATGTTGTTCGACCGTAGCAAATCATGCCTCGTCGTCATCGACGTGCAGCAGTACTTCCTCGACAAGCTGCCGCTGGACTGGCGTGCGCCGCTTGTTGCGCGCATCGCCTGGCTCATGCGGCTTGCCGCTGCGCTCGACATTCCGGTCATCGCCACGGCCGAGGACATTGCCAATGACGGGCCGCTGGTGCCGGATCTCGCGAAGGAGCTGCGGCCTGGAACCATTATCCATGACAAGATGGTCTTTGGCCTTGCCGGCCAGGCGCCGATTCTCGATAACGTGCGGCGCCAAGGCCGCAGCGAGTGCGTGCTCGTCGGACTCGAGACCGATGTGTGCATCGCGCATTCCGCGATCGGCCTGATGCAGGAGGGCTTCCGCGTCGCCGTGGTCGAGGATGCGACGGCCTCGCCGCCGCCCCACCATGAGGCCGGGCTGCGCCGCATCGCCGGCGCAGGTGGCGTGATCACCAACTGCAAGGGCATCCACTACGAATGGGTGCGCGATCTCGCGACGCTATCGGCCTTGAGGCAGAGATTGGGAACTGACCTGCCGCCGGGGTTGACGCTTTGACTTGATTGTCCCTCTCCCATGCTTCGCATGGGAGAGGGTGCCCGAAGGGCGGGTGAGGGCCTGAGCGGCAGCGAGGGTGGTCACCACCGGTGCTGCCGCACCGGCCCTCACCCGCCCAGGCCAAGCTCCTTCTGCACGCGCTTGGACAGGCCGGCGGCCACCAGGCGGTGACTCTCGCGGATGTAGCCCTTGAGGTCCTTGTCCTTCAGTGTCTGCGGGCCGGTCCGCTGAAGCCACAGCATGCCGCGCGAGGCGAGATAGGGCGCGGGTCGCATGCCCGGCTTGTCCTTGAGCAGATCGAAGCTCATGGCCGAGCACTTGAAGGTCACGGCGAGTTCCTCGCCATCGTTCCAGCCGGCAATCGCAAAGACCTTGCCCGCCACCTTCCAGACATGGGCGCCGCCCCATTGCACCACATGGCTGGTGTGGGGCAGGGCGGCGCAGAAGCTGTTGTAGTCGTCGAGGGTCATGGCCTGCCGCAAAGGGAAACGCGCCGGAGATGGTCTCCGGCGCGTCCGAGTGTAGCAGGTTCAGTGCAGGCTCACGACCTTGGGATTGACCGGTTTGCCGCCGACCGCGAGGCCGTTGAAGGTGAGTGTGCCGGCGACGGCGTCGAGCTTCACCGTGTCGCCGTCCTTGATCCGTCCGGCGAGAAGTTCCTCGGCCAGCGGGTCCTGCACGTTCTTCTGGATCACGCGCTTCAGCGGGCGCGCGCCATAAGCCGGGTCGTAGCCCTTGTCGGCCAGCCAGTTGCGCGCCGCCTCGTTCACCTCGATGGTGATCTTGCGGTCGGCCAGCAGCTTCTGCAGCCGGCCCAGCTGGATGTCGACGATGGCGCCCATGTGCTCGCGCTTCAGCCTGTGGAACAGAATGATCTCGTCGAGCCGGTTCAGGAACTCGGGCCGGAAGTGACCCTTGACCACCGCCATCACCTGGTCCCGGACCATGTCCACGTCCTGCGTCTCGCCGAGGTTCACGAGATACTCGCTGCCCAGGTTCGACGTCATGATGATCAGCGTGTTCTTGAAGTCCACGGTGCGGCCCTGGCCATCGGTCAGGCGGCCATCGTCAAGCACCTGGAGCAGCACGTTGAACACGTCCGGATGCGCCTTCTCGATCTCGTCGAAGAGCACGACCTGGTAGGGCCTGCGGCGCACCGCCTCGGTCAGGGCGCCACCCTCATCGTAGCCGACATAGCCCGGAGGCGCGCCAATCAGCCTCGAGACGGAGTGCTTCTCCATGTATTCCGACATGTCGATGCGCACCATCGCGTGCTCGTCGTCGAACAGGAAGCCGGCCAGCGCCTTGGTGAGTTCCGTCTTGCCCACGCCGGTCGGCCCGAGGAACATGAAGGAACCCATGGGACGGTTCGGATCCTGTAGACCGGCGCGCGAACGCCTGACCGCAGTGGCCACCGCGACCACGGCCTCTTCCTGGCCCACGACGCGCTTGCCAAGATCCTTCTCCATCTGCAGAAGCTTCTCGCGCTCGCCTTCCAGCATCTTGTCGACCGGAACGCCGGTCCAGCGCGACACGACCTGGGCCACATGGCTCTCGGTCACCGCCTCCTCAAGCATCTTCGAGGCGCTCTGGGCTTCGGCGTCCTTCAGCTGCTTCTCGAGACCGGGAATGGTCGAATAAGCCAGTTCGCCCGCTTTGGCGAAGTCGCCCTTGCGCTGCGCCTGGTCCAGCTGGTTCCGCGCCTTCTCGAGCTCTTCCTTCACCTTGGAGGCCGAGGCGAGCTTCTCCTTCTCCTCCTGCCAGCGGCGGGTGAAGGTCGCTGACTTCTCCTCAAGCTCCGCCAGTTCCTTCTGAAGCTTCTCGAGACGGTCCTTGGACGCGGTGTCGGTTTCCTTCTTCAGGGCTTCCCGCTCGATCTGCAGCTGCATGATCTTGCGGTCCAGTTCATCCAGCTCTTCCGGTTTGGAATCGACCTGCATGCGCAGGCGCGCCGCGGCCTCGTCCATCAGGTCGATGGCCTTGTCCGGCAGGAAGCGGTCGGTAATGTAGCGGTTCGACAGGGTCGCCGCCGCGACGATCGCCGAGTCGGTGATCCGCACGCCATGATGCAGCTCATACTTCTCCTTGATGCCGCGCAGGATGGAGATCGAGTCCTCCACCGTGGGCTCGGTCACGAAGACCGGCTGGAAGCGGCGGGCAAGGGCTGCGTCCTTTTCGACATGCTTGCGGTACTCATCGAGCGTAGTCGCGCCGACGCAGTGCAACTCGCCGCGCGCCAGGGCCGGCTTCAGCAGGTTCGACGCGTCCATCGCGCCATCGGCCTTTCCGGCGCCGACCAGCGTATGCATCTCGTCGATGAAGAGGATGATGCCGCCGTCCGCGGAGGTCACTTCCGACAATACCGACTTCAGGCGTTCCTCGAACTCGCCGCGATACTTGGCACCCGCGATCAGCGCGCCCATGTCGAGAGCCAGGAGCTTCTTGTCCTTCAGGCTCTCGGGCACGTCGCCCTTGATGATGCGCAAGGCCAGGCCTTCGGCGATCGCCGTCTTGCCGACGCCGGGCTCGCCGATCAGCACCGGATTGTTCTTGGTGCGCCGCGACAGCACCTGGATGGTGCGGCGGATCTCCTCGTCGCGGCCGATGACCGGATCGAGCTTGCCCTCGCGCGCGGCCTCGGTGAGGTCTCGGGCAAATTTCTTCAGCGCGTCATAGCCCTGTTCGGCCGAGGCCGTGTCGGCGGTCCGGCCCTTGCGGATGGCATTGATGGCCTCGTTCAGACCCTGGGCAGTGGCGCCCGCGGCCTTGAGGGCCTTGGCTGCGTCACTCGGCTCCACGGCCAGCGCCTGCAACAGGCGTTCGGCGGTGACATAGCTGTCCCCAGCCTTGTCGGCGATCTTCTGCGCCGCGTCGAAGACCCGCGCCAGCTCGGGCGACAGGTAGACCTGGCCGGCGCCACCACCGGACACCTTCGGCATTTTCTTCAGCGCGGTCTCGACGTCGCGCAACGCGATGCGCGAATCGCCGCCAGCCGCCTTGATCAGGCCGGCGGCAAGTCCTTCCTCGTCATCGAGCAGGACCTTCAGAAGATGTTCGGGGGTGAAGCGCTGGTGTCCTTCCCGCAGTGCCAGCGACTGGGCCGACTGGATGAAACCGCGGGACCGTTCGGTGTATTTTTCGAAATCCATGATGTGTCTTTCCTCTCCTCGGCGCGCCTGCAGGGCCCCATGCGGGCACCCGGCAAACGCCGTCAACGGTTGGCGGGGCAACCGCCCTCCCGGATCCTCGACGGCATCCTTGAGGCAGAACCCCTTGCTCGGGAACTAATATGGTAAGTCTGCCTTGCGCCGACAAGATCGGCCGCGGACGGCCCCGGGCCCGGTCGAAACTCTTGCGGTGGATCAAGGACATGATCTCTCGCCATCGCGCAGAAGGATCACATGGGAAACGAAGTTCCGCAGATCAACCCGACCGGACTGGGCGCCTACAGCCCGTCCGAAGTGGCCCGCCGCATCGAGGAGGCGGGCATCGCCAAGTCGCGGCTTCCGGCCGTGCCTCTCATGACGCTCGCGGTTCTTGCGGGCAGTTTCATCGCCCTGGGCGCTGCGGCTTTTACCGCAGTCATGGCCGGAACGGATCTGAGCTTTGGTCCAGCCAGGCTGTTGGGCGGCCTTGTCTTCTCGCTGGGGCTGGTGCTGGTGGTCGTGGCCGGCGCCGAACTCTTCACCGGCAACACGCTGATCGTCATGGCTTGGGTCGACCGCAAGATCCGGCTCCGCGATCTGTTGCGGAACTGGGTCTTCTCCTTCGCGGGAAATGCCGCAGGTGCCCTCGCCATCGTTGTTCTGATGGCCCTGGCGGGACTTCTCAAGGGTCAGGTCGGCGAGCTGGCGATCCGCATCGCCGAGGCCAAGGCCAGCCTCGGCTGGACCGAGGCACTGACCCGGGGAATTCTCTGCAACATGCTGGTCTGCCTCGCCGTCTGGCTCACCTTTGCCGCCCGGGACGTGGCCGGAAAGATCCTGGCCATCCT
>JAPLOT010000515.1 GCA_026400595.1 Alphaproteobacteria bacterium
GAATTGAGGAAGTCCTCGTCCATGCCGGCGGAGACATGCGAGGCAAAGCCGCGGCCGTCGATGGTGAGCGCGAAGGTGCCCTGGACCTCCTCGCAGGCGCGCACGCAGCGCGAGCAGACGATGCACTTGGCCGGATCGAAGCTGAAATAGGGATTGGACTCGTCCTTGGCCTTGAAGCGGAAATTCTCCTCCCCGCCGGGGCGCTTGGCGAAGACGTGATTGTCGCCCTCGTAGCCGTAGCGCACCTCGCGCAGGCCCACGGCGCCGGCCATGTCCTGCAGCTCGCAGTCGCCGTTGGCCGCGCAGGTGAGGCAGTCGAGCGGATGGTCGGAGATATAGAGTTCCATTACGCCCTTGCGCAGCCTGGCCAGGCGATCCGTCTGTGTACGGACCTTGATGCCGGGCGCCACGGGCGTGGTGCAGGAGGCGGGTGTGCCCTTGCGGCCCTCGACCTCGACGAGGCACAGGCGGCAGGACCCGAAGGCGTCCAGCGAGTCGGTGGCGCAGAGCTTGGGGATCTTGGTGCCCAGCTCCATTGCGGCGCGCATGATGGAGGTTCCCTCCGGCACGGTGACCGAGTGGCCGTCGATTTCCAGCGTCACCAGGTTGGGCGAGTCGGACTTCGGCGTTCCGTAGTCGGTTTCCTTGATGAGGGTCATTCCTGTCGCTCCTACTCGGCCGCCATGCGGGCCGGCTTGTCGAAATCCTCGGGGAAGTGCTTCACCGCGCTCATCACCGGCATGGGGGTCAGTCCGCCCATGGCGCAGAGCGAGCCGTCGGTCATGGTCTGGCAGAGATCCTCCAGCACCTCGAGGTTGGCGTCGCGGTCGACGCCGGCGATGATCTTGTCGATGGTCTCGACACCGCGAGTCGAGCCGATGCGGCAGGGCGTGCACTTGCCGCAGGATTCGATGGCGCAGAACTCCATGGCGAAGCGCGCCATGCGGGCCATGTCGACGCTGTCGTCGAAGACCACGATGCCGCCATGGCCCACCATGGCGCCCTGCGCGGCGAAGGCTTCGTAGTCCATCGGCAGGTCGAGCTGATCGGCCGGGAGATAGGCGCCGAGCGGGCCGCCCACCTGTATGGCGCGGAGCGGCCGGCCGGTGAAAGTGCCGCCGCCGAAACCTTCGACCAGTTCCCGCAGCGTGACGCCGAAGGCCTTCTCGACGAGGCCGCCCTGGCGGATGTTGCCGGCCAGCTGGAAGGGCAGGGTGCCGCGCGAGCGTCCCATGCCGTAGTCCTTGTAGGCCGTGCCGCCCTTTGCGAGAATGAAGGGAACAGCCGCGAAGCTCAGCACGTTGTTGATGACGGTGGGTTTGCCGAAGAGGCCTTCCAGCGCCGGGATTGGCGGCTTCGGCCGCACCATGCCGCGCTTGCCCTCGAGGCTCTCCAGCATGGCGGTCTCTTCGCCGCAGATATAGGCGCCGGCGCCGCGGCGGACCTCGAGGCGGAAGGATTTGTCCGTACCCTGAATGTTGTCGCCCAGCCACTTCGCCGCAGTGGCCGCGGCGATCGCCTCCTTCATAGCGGCAATGGCATCGGGATATTCCGAGCGGATATAGACGAAGCCCCGGGTGGCGCCGGTGGCGATGCCGGCGATGGCCATGCCTTCGATGAGCATGAGGGGATCGCCCTCCATGACCATGCGGTCGGCGAAGGTGCCGCTGTCGCCCTCGTCGGCGTTGCAGCAGACATACTTCTGGTCCGCTTTCGCATCATGCACCGTCTTCCACTTGATGCCGGTGGGGAAGCCCGCGCCACCACGGCCGCGCAGGCCCGACTCGGAGACTTCGGCAACGATGGCCGCGCCCGCCATGGACAGCGCCTTCTTCAATCCCGCGAAGCCGCCATGATTCACGTAATCTTCGACCGAGACCGGATCGGTGATGCCGCAACGTGCGAAGGTGAGGCGTTCCTGGTTCTTCAGGTAGGGGTGGGACTCGATGTTG
>JAPLOT010000538.1 GCA_026400595.1 Alphaproteobacteria bacterium
ACCTTCTGCGGCAGCGCGAACCAGCCATGCTCGTTCCACGACTTGATGAGCGTCTCGCCCCATTGCTGCGTGACGGTGGCGGCAACCCGTTCTGCGACGCCTCTGGGCAGGACGCCCAGCGAATTGCCATCGAGGTAGTTCAGCCCATCGGGGATCGCGAAGAGCGCACGCTTCGGCGCCAGCGGATCGGCGCGGTCAAGGGCTTCGCAGTCGGCACGGTTCATGCATCGCTCCGTCTCGGGTGGCGCAGTTCTGGCATGCCGGACGCGGCGACTCAACCTCAGCCGCGCGCCACCGCCGCAAGATGCCTGGGGAACTCCGCCGTCGCCATCAGGGCCTTGCAGCGGTTGAAGCGGTTCACCGAATAGGCCCAGAAGTCGTCGACCGGGTTCCGGTTGGCATGCTGGATCAGGCCCCAGAGGGTCCAGAGCAGGTCGCACATGGCCTTGTAGATGACGATGCGGCCCCGCTCGGCGGGCGTCGGCTCACCGCCGAAATAGGCGCGGATCATCTCTTCCTCCTGTGCGGCATCGAACTGGCCTTCCACGGCAAGGTCGCCGAGATCCCACATGGGATCGTTCATGCCGGAATATTCCCAGTCCACCAGCCACATGCGGCTGCCGACATCGAGAAAGTTCTCGCAGAGCGGATCGCAATGGCAGGCCACCAGCGGCAATGGATGCGCAGCGAGGGCAGCCGAAGAGCTCGAAGCGGAAGTTGAACCTCGCACCTGATGTATGGAGCTTGCGGAAGACCGCGCCGGCCCGCGCTGGCGCACCGGCAATCGACTTGAATCCCTCCGGAGTCATGGTGACAGCGTGATCGACCAGACGGGTGATCATCACGCCGGTCTGCAGATCGAAATGCAACACATCGGGACTGACCCCGGCCTTCGCCGCCTCGCGCGCCGCCTGCGCCTCGTTTGCGCGGTTGATGTATTCCTCGGTGCCCTTCCCGGGAATCCGCAGCACATATTGCTCGCCGCCATGATCGACGCGGAAAACGAGATTGGTCAGCCCGCCCAGACGGGTGATCTTCACCGCATCGTCATCCGGATGCCAGAACTGCGGGATGCGGCTGAGCACCTCCCGCGCCTGCGAAATGCCCTGGTCGTCCATCTTATCCTCTCAACCGTTCCATCTTTGCGTCATAGAGGCAGCGCGGACCGCGCGTGGCCTGATGCGCCTTGCCGAAGGCTTCGATCTCGAAGCGCGTCTCGCCTGCGATCTCGGCGGGAAGATAGCCGAATGCGATGGTCTTGCCGAGCGTGTGGCCGAAGCCGGCGCTGCTGGTCGAGCCCACCACCTTGCCGTCATGCAGGATCGCCTCGCCGCCCAGCAGCGGCGCGAAGCCCTCGACCGTGAAGGAGCAGAGCTTCCGCGTGACGCCTTCGGCCCTGATCTTCGCCAGCGCGTCACGGCCGATGAAATCGCCCTTGTCGAGCGCCACGCAGAAGCCGAGCCCCGCCTCGTAGGGATTGTAGTCCGGTGTGATGTCGCCGGACCAGTAGAGATAGCCTTTCTCCAGGCGGCAGGAGTCGATGGCGCGGTAGCCCGCACTTGCAATGCCATGCGCCTCGCCCGCGGCCCAGAGCGTCTCGTAGACATGGACGGCGAACTCCTGCGGAATGTAGAGTTCGTATCCCAGTTCCCCGACATAGCCGATGCGCACGGCGAGCGCGCGCGCCAGGCCCACATCGATCCGCCGTGCCGCGAGAAAGGGGAAGGCCGCATTCGACACGTCGTCGTCGGTCACTGCCTGCAGAATATCGCGCGACCGCGGACCGCAGAGGTTGATCACGGCGAGGCTGCTGGTGATCTCGCGAATCGTGACGCCGTCCGGAAGATGGCTGGCAACCCAGCCGGAGTCGCGCAGGCCGAAGCCGGACCCGGTGACGAGCATGAAGCGGTTGGCTGCTTCATGGACCAGCGTGACGTCCGCCTCGATCCCGCCGCGCGCATTGCAGAGCTGCGTGTAGACCGCCTTTCCTGGAGGTCCGGAAAGATCATTGGCCGCGATGCGCTGCAGGGCGGCCTCGGCGCCGGGCCCCGCGATCTCGAACTTGGCGAAGGAGGTCTGGTCGATCAGCGCGGCGCGCGTGCGGATGGCGAGATGTTCCGCGGCCACGCCATCGAACCATCCCGGCTTGTCCTCGAAACTGGGCCGGTCGGCCGGTGCTGCACCCTGCGGCGCGAACCAGTTGGGCCGCTCCCAGCCCATCTTTGATCCAAAGACGGCATTGTGTGCCGCAAGACGGTCATGCAGCGGCGAGCGCCGCAGGCCGCGTCCGGCCTGCGCCTCCTCGCCGGGCCAGTGGATCTTGTAGTAGGCGCCATAGGCCTCGATGGCCCGTTCTTCCAGATAGCGCGGCTGCGCCTGCAGCGTCGAGAAGCGCCGCGCATCGAAGGGCCAGAGATCCATCCCGGCGTCCCCATGCAGGATGAGGTTCGACATGGCGAGCCCCGCCCCGCCCGAGGCCGCGATCCCCGCCGTGAAGCCGCAGGCCACGTAGAAATTGGAATAGCCTGGCGCCAGGCCCATGATCGGCTCGCCATCGGCCGAGACGGGGATCGGCCCGTTGATCACCGTCTGGATTCCCGTCTCGTTCAGGATCGGGAGTCGGCTCGCGGCCGGAATGGCGAAGAGCTCGAGCCGCTCCATGTTGGGCGGAAGAAGCTCGCGCCCGAAGCTGAAGGGCGGAAGCCCGCGATGAAAGCCGGTCGAGCCATCCTCCCATCCGCCGATGGCGAAGGCGCCCGTATCGGGCTTCAGGTAGAAGTTGTTGTCCGGATCGCGCAGCGTGGTCAGGCCTGGATCGAAGGAGAGTGTTTTCTCGGTGAGGAAGTACTGGTGCTCGACGATGCCTGCCGCAAGCTCGATGCCGGCCATGCGCCCGACCCGCTTGGCCCAGAGCCCGGCGCAGTTCACCAGAACGTCGCAGGCGATGTTGCCGCCTGTGGTGACGACGCCAGCCACGCGCCCCTTGTCGACGACGATCTCCTCGACGCAGACGCCCTCCTCGATCCGGGCGCCATGCATCCGCGCCGCCTTGGCATAGGCCATGGTCAGTGAATAGGGATCGATGTAACCGTCGCCGGGAATGAAGGCTGCACCCTCGATGCCATCAGTTGTGATATATGGAAAATGCCGCTTCGCCTCTTCGGCAGACAGCGAGTGGCATTCGACGCCGAAGCTCTTGGCCTGTCCCATGGCGCGCCGGATCTCGCTCCAGCGCGCCGGGCTTCCGGCCAGCCTGAGCGAGCCGACCTTCTTCCACGAAATCGCCTGGCCGGATTCGGCCTCCAGCCTGTCGAAGACCGCGACGGAGTTCTGCATCAGCCGCGTGAGGTTCTTCTTGCCGCGCAGCTGTCCCACGAGACCGGCCGCGTGCCAGGTGCAGCCATGCGTGAGCTGCGCCTTCTCCACCAGCAGAACGTCGCGCGCGCCGTCGCGCGCCAGGTGATAGGCCAGCGAGGTCCCGATGGCGCCGCCGCCGATGATCAGGGTCCGCACATGGCGGTCCGCCCGGAAGCTCACGACTTCACCTGCGCATTGCCTGGATCATAAAGCGGCGCCAGATGCACCTCGGCCTTGACGGTCTCCTTGGCCACGACCAGCTCGTAGCGTCCCGACCGGACATAGTCTTCCGTGACGCCCGCGCCGTTGCGTACATAGCCGTAGCCGATCGGCTTGCCGATTGTGTAACCGTAGCCGCCGCTGGTGAGATAGCCGGCGAACTCACCGTCGCGCAGGATCGTCTCCCGGCCGACGAGCACGATGTCGTCGCGCTCGGTCGTGAAGCCCGCCAGCATCTTGGTCAGCGGAGTCGCCGCAATCCGTTCGACGGCGGACCGGCCAATGAAGTCCTGGTTGGACTTGAGCTTCACGGCCCAGCCAAGCCCCGCATGGAAAGGCGAGTCGTTGGGCGTGATGTCGGAACCCCAGGCGCGATAGCCCTTCTCCAGCCGCAGCGCCTCGAGCGCTCGGTAGCCGGCCGGCATCAGGCCCAGCGGCGTGCCGGCGGACATCAGCGCGTCGAAGACTTCCCCGATGGCCGCGATGGGGACATGCAGCTCCCAGCCCAGTTCACCGACATAGGTGACTCGCAGCGCGCGCAGCCGGCAGCCGGCGATCTCGATCTCACGCACGGCGCCGAAGGGAAAGACGGCGTTCCCGACATCCGAAGCCGTCACCTTCGCGAGGATGTCGCGCGCCTTCGGCCCCATGAGCGAGAGCGTGCCCCAGGACTCCGTCACATCCGTCAGCCGGGCATCGAAACCCGGTTTGATGTGATCGGCGATCCAGGCCATGTCATGCGTCCGGAAACCGGTGCCGGTGACGATGTAGAACAGATCGTCGGAAAGCTGGGCCACCGTGAGGTCGCACTCGATGCCCCCGCGGCTGTTGAGCATCTGCGTATAGGTCAGCCGCCCTGCACCGCGCACGACATGATTGGCGCAGATCCAGGACAGGGCCTCGCCGGCATCGCGCCCCCTGAGTTCATACTTCGCGAAGGAGGACTGGTCGAAGAGTCCCGCCGCCTCGCGCACCGCCCGGTGCTCTGCCCCCACGGCGCCGAACCAGTTCTGCCGGCCCATCGAATAGATGTCGCGCGGCTCGACGCCCTGTGGCGCAAACCAGTTGGGCCGTTCCCAGCCGAGCTTCGATCCGAAGCAGGCATTGAGTTTCTTCAAGCGGTCATAGAGCGGCGAGACGATGCGCGGACGGCCACTCTGGTATTCCTCGTGCGGGAATCCAATGGTGTAGTGCTTGCCATAGGCCTCGAGCGTGCGGTCGCAGGTCCACTGCCGGTCCTTGTGGAGGTCCGAGAAGCGCCGGATATCGACCACCCAGAGATCCATGGGCGCCTCGCCCTTGGCAGCCCATTCCGCCAGCACCCAGCCCGCACCACCGCCCGAGGCGATGCCGAAGGCGTTGAACCCGGCGCCGACATAGAAATTGCGGAGCTCGGGCGCCGCACCCAGGATGAAGTTTCCATCCGGCGTAAAGCTCTCAGGGCCATTGATCATCTTCTTGATGCCGGTCTTCTCCAGCGCGGGCACGCGCGCCAGGGCCTGGCCCATATGTTGTTCGAAGTGATCCCAGTCGTCCTCGAAGAGCTGGAACTCGAAATCGTCCGGCACGTCGCCCTGCGTCCAGGCAATGGGATTGGGCTCGTAGCCGCCGAAGACGAGCCCGCCCACCTCTTCATTGAAGTAGGTGCGGCGATCGGGATCGCGCAGCGTCGCCGCATCGGCAGCAAGACCATCCACCTTCTCGGTAATGACATACTGGTGCTTGACCGCCTGCAGCGGCACGGAGACGCCGGCCATGGCGCCGATCTGCCGCGCCCATTGTCCGCCGCAATTGACCACTGTCTCGCAGGCAATGCGACCCAGATTGGTCTCCACTGCTACAACCCGGCCATTGGCGATCTCGAAACCGGTCACCCGTGCACCTTCGACGATCTTCGCGCCATGCATGCGCGCACCCTTGGCCAGCGACTGCGTGATGTCAGAGGGCGAGGCCTGGCCGTCGGTGGGCAGCCAGGAGGCTCCAACGAGATCGGACGTGTCCATCAGCGGCCACATCGTCTTGACCTCGGCAGCAGACAGGAGATGCATCTCCATGCCAAAGCTCTGGGCCGTCGTGGCCAGCCGCTTGTACTCGGTCCAGCGGTCCTGGTTGGTCGCAAGGCGGAGACAGCCGGTCATCTTCCAGCCCGTCTCGAGCCCCGTCTCGGCGTCGAGCTTCTTGTAGAGATCGACGGAATACTTCAGCACCTGCGTGATGGAGGCCGAGGAGCGGAGCTGCCCCACCAGGCCGGCCGCATGCCATGTCGAACCGGATGTCAGCCTGTTCTGCTCCAGCAGCACCACATCCGCCTTGTGGTCGCGTGCCAGATGATAGGCCGTCGAGCAGCCAATGATGCCGCCGCCAATGACGACGAATTGGGCCTTGTCGGGAAGCGTTGTCATGATTTTCCGAAGTTGCTGAGATAGGCGGAATAGACGGCCTCGAAACGCCCGAGGTACTCGGCTGCATAGGCCACGTAGTCCACACCGGGCGCGTTGAGATGGAGTTCCGAGACCATGCCCCAGACGGCCTCGCGCATGGCGCTCGCCGCCTTCATGGCATAGAAGGCCCGTTCGATGCTGGGGGGCGGGCTCTTCTCGAAATAGGTTTCAAGGATGATGCGCTCGCCGGCGTCATCGAAGGAGTTGTTCGACGCGATGTTGGCGAGGTCGAACATCGCGGTGCCGAAGGCGCCATACTCCCAGTCGATCAGCCAGAGCCGGTGTCCGTCGTCCATGAAATTTGTGGGCAACAGGTCGTGGTGCCCGAACACGATCGGCAGCGGTGCCTGCGCCGCCTCAAGATCGTCCAGGATGGACATGAGCCGGGGAAGGTCAGGCACGTGGCGATGCTTGCCGGCCTTCAGGGTATGCGCATAGTCGCGCAGGATCTGGAATACCCAGAAGATGGCACCCTGCCCCGTGATGCGCCGGCCCATTTCGCGATGGCAGCGCTTGACGATCTCGACACAGGCTGCCGCATTGGCGCGGACATCGGCCTCCGCATAGGTCCTCGCCTCCAGATAGCGAACGACCATGATGCCCGGCGCGGTATGGACCACTTCGGGCGAAAGCCCGGCCGCGTAGGCTGCACGGGACGCGATGGTTTCGCGGTCGCGGGAGACCTGGTGGAATGGATAGTCTTCCCCCACCCGCGCCACGTACCGCCCGGTCACGTCGGTCACGGTGAAACTGGCATTGCTGACGCCGCCCTTGAGCGGCACCAGATCCTTCAGACCCTGCCAGATCGGAAGCGCCCGCACACGCTGCTCGGCCGGCGTCATGCTTCGCCCCGCCGCGCCCGTGTCTTGTGCACCCAGGCGGTGATCAGCCGGTCGGCAATGATTCCGATGAAGGCGATGACGAGACCGGCGACGAGGCCGCGGCCGGAATCCGCCTTTGCCAGCGCCTTGAAGATCTCCTGGCCCAGGTCGCGGGTGCCGATCATGGCGCAGATGATGATCATGCTGAGTGCCAGCAGGATGGTCTGGTTGATGCCGAGCAGGATTTCGGGCATCGCCACGGGCAGTTGCACGTGGCGGAAAAGCTGCCAGCGCGTGCACCCCGACACTTGCCCGGCCTCGATCAACTGCTGCGGCACCTGGCGGATGCCATGGTTGGTGTAACGGATCGCGGGCACGATGGCGAAGGCGACCGTCGCGATCATGGCGGTGACATCGCCAACACGGAACAGCATGACCACCGGGATGATGAAGCAGAAGGACGGAATGGTCTGCAACGTGTCGATGACCGGCGTCACGATGGAGGAAACGCGATCGCTGCGCGACGCCCAGAGGCCGATGGGAATGCCAAGCGCGCAGGCCACCAGCGTGGAGGCACCGGCAAGATAGAGGGTCTGCATGGCGGGAACCCAGAGCCCCGTCGCCGCCGCGAAGAAGCCGAGAAGACCCACCAGGATGGCCAGGCCGGCCCCGCCGATCCGCCAGCCCAGTGCCGCAAGGATCAGCAGCACGCCAGCCCACGGCAGGGCCTCGAAGAACGCGCGCAGCGGATTCAGGAAGTACAGCAGCAGGAAAACGCGGACAGCTTCGATGCTATCGAAGAGGTTCTG
>JAPLOT010000535.1 GCA_026400595.1 Alphaproteobacteria bacterium
ACCGCGGCATCGGCGCCAAGCTTGCGGGCGCGGGCAATGGCGTCGCCGGCGATGTTCAGGAGGTCGTCGGTCATGTGATGATGCAATCCAGGAAAAGCGATGCGGCGATGATGAGGCCGAATATGCGGTTGGATCGGAAAACTTCAAGGCATCGCGCCGGATCGTCGGCCCGAAACCGTGCAAGCTGCCAGGCCGCATGGAGCGCTGCCCCGGCGATGCCGGCATGGGCAATGATGCTGCCGCCGGCCAGCCAGACCGCCGCGTCGATGAGAATGAGCGCCAGGGCGAAGAAGACGCCGAGCCAGACCAGGCTGGCATCGCCGAATTTCAGGGCCGTGGACTTCACCCCGATCAGCAGGTCGTCCTCCTTGTCCTGGTGGGCGTAGATGGTGTCATAGGCCAGCGTCCAGGCTACGCCGCCCAGGTAGAGCAGGACCGGCGGCAGGGCGAGCGCGCCATGCGTGGCGGTCCAGCCCACCAGGGCACCCCAGTTGAAGGCAAGGCCCAGCACCGCCTGCGGCCAGTAGGTGATGCGCTTCATGAAGGGATAGGCGGCAACGATCAGCAGGGATGCGGCACCGGTGAAGACGGTGAACCAGTTGAACTGCAGCAGCACCACGAGCCCGGCGAGGCACAGGACGATGAGGAAGGCCATTGCGGCCGCGGGGCTGACCTGGCCCGCTGCGATGGGCCGCGACCGGGTTCGCGCCACCTGCGCATCGAAGGAGCGGTCGGCGATGTCGTTGAGGGTGCAGCCGGCGCCCCGCATGATGACGGCGCCGATCAGGAAGAGTGCCGCATGCCAGAGGTTGGGCAATCCGCCGCCCGTCGCCATCTGGCCCAGCGCCAGGCCCCACCAGCAGGGCAGCAGCAGCAGCCACCAGCCGATCGGCCGGTCCAGCCGCATGAGCCGGGCATAGGGCCGCAGCGCGACCGGCAGATGCCGGTCCACCCAATGGCCGGGCAGGGCATCGGCCACGCGCTGATCCTGGCTTCTGGCATCGCTCATGGCGGCGGTGTACATCAGGCGCGGCATGAAGACCACACCCCGCCTGTTTGTCGACGAACGCCTGGACGCGCGGCGCGAAGTGCCGCTCAGCCGCGAGCAGGGCCACTACCTGACCGGCGTGCTGCGGCTTGCCGGAGGCGATCCGGTCCGGGTCTTCAACGGGCGCGATGGGGAGTGGCTTGCCCATGTGGCGGAGGCCGGCCGTAAGGCGGTGTCGCTGCGCTGCGAACGCCGCATCGCCGATGTCCGGCTGCCGCCCGATGACGACTATGTCTTCGCCCCGTTGAAGCATGCCCGCCTCGACTATGTGGTGCAGAAGGCAACCGATCTGGGGGCGCGGCGGCTGGTGCCGGTCATCTCGCAGCGGACCATCGCGGAGCGTGTCAATCTGGAGCGGATGCGGGCCAATGTCGCGGAAGCCGCCGAGCAGTGCAATCTCGTCTTCGTGCCGGAGGTGCTGGAACCGCGCAAGCTGGCGCAGCTTCTCCGCGACTGGGATCCGGAGCGGCGGCTGATCTATTGCGACGAGACGGCGGCAAACCGGAATCCGCTGGCCGCCCTGAGGGGCCTGGCTACCCCTGCGGCCGTCCTCATCGGCCCCGAAGGCGGCTTCACCGTCGAGGAACGGGCCATGCTGCAGGGCCTTGCCTATGTCACGCCGATTTCACTTGGCC
>JAPLOT010000295.1 GCA_026400595.1 Alphaproteobacteria bacterium
ATCAGGGGCAGGGCCTCGGCCCTCACCCGCTCATAGGCATTGGCGCCCAGCGCCTCGTCCAGCCACTGCCGGTACTGCGGCAGGTCGGCCCAGCGATCCACGAGCTCAGGGGTCAGCTCGCCGTGGAACTGCGTGGCGAGAATGTTGGGGCCTGCCGCCATGATCTGGACCGGCGAGACATCGGACGAGGCCAGGACCTCAGCGCCGTCCGGCAGCCTCGTCACCTCGGCATGATGCCATTGCATCACCTTCATCGACGGGCGCAGGCCGGCCGCCATGGCGTGACGCCGGCCAAGCGGCGTGAGCGTCACCTTTCCGATGCCGACTTCAGGGCCGCTGGCCAGGCCCACGTCCCCGCCCAGCGCTTCCGCCACCAGCTGCAGGCCAAGGCAGACGCCGAAATAGGGGCGATCGCGGTTCATCGTCCATTCGCGGATCGCGGCTTTCTCCCGAACCAGCCAGGGATGGGCCTCGGTTTCCCACACGTCCATGGCGCCGCCCATGACCAGCATGAAATCATAAGGGGCGAGCGACGGGATCGTCTCGCCCCTGTGCAGCATCACGATATCCAGCGCCGCACCCCGCGCGCGCAGGAAGTCGCCGAAGAGTCCGGGCGGCTCGTCGTCCATATGCTGAAATACAAGGGCGCGGCGGATCATGACCTGGGTTCCCCGAAACGAAAGTGAACGCGCGCATGTAATGGCTGCTGCGCGAATCGCAACTGTCGCTTTTGTCGCAGGAATGGGTTACGCGGGCGTTACAACGATTTTCTGACAATCAATGAGTCCAGCCCGCATCATCTTCACCGCCCTGTTGCCCTTCGCGGCGGGCTATTTCATGTCCTACCTGCTGCGCGCGGTGAATGCGGTGGTGGCGCCCGACCTGGTGCGCGATGCCGGCCTCTCGCCTGCGCAGCTGGGCCTGCTGACCGCGGCCTATCTCGGCGCCTTTGCGCTGTTCCAGCTCCCGCTCGGCGTTCTGCTCGACCGCTATGGCCCTCGCAAGGTGCAGGCGGGCCTTTTGAGCGTCGCGGCACTGGGATGCGTTGGCTTCGCCCTGGCGCCGGACTTCGGCGGGCTCTTCGCTGCGCGAGCGGTGATCGGGCTGGGATTCTCTGCCGGCCTCATGGCCAGCTACAAGTCCTCTGCCACATGGGTGCCGATCGAACGCCGTTCGCTGGCCAATACCGGAATCATGTCGCTGGGCGCGCTCGGCGTGCTGGTGGCGACCGAACCCACCGAATATCTCGTTGGCCAGATCGGCTGGCGCAGCACCTTCCTGGTCTTTGCCGGGGTCATCATGCTGGCCGCCCTTCTGATCCTGGTGCTCGCGCCACGCCGGGACACCATCGGCGAACCGGCGCCCTTTGCCACGCAGTTCGCCCAGCTCACCGCCATCATGAAGCGCCCGCTGTTCTGGCGCGTGGCTCCGCTGCTCGGCCTGACCTCGGGAGTCCAGATCGGCATCCAGACGCTCTGGGCCGGACCCTGGTATCGCGATGTCATGGGCTTCTCCCGCGAGGAGGTTGCACGCCACCTGTTGTGGATGGCTCTGAGCTTCATGATCGGCATTCTCTCGGTGGGGGTCATCGCCGACAGGCTGGGCCGCCGCGGCATCGGTCCCATGCCGGTGATGCTCGGTTTCAACGTGATCTACTTCATCGCCCAGGCGCTCATCGTCTTCCGCGTCGACGGACTCATGGTCCCGGCCTGGCTGGCGGTCGCCGCCTTCGGACAGGTGGCCGTGCTGGCCTTCCCCTGGTTTGCGGCACATATCGGCAAGGACCTCGCGGGCCGCGCCAACGCCACCATAAACTTTGCCATGTTCGTGGCCGCCTTCACGGCACAATATGCCGTGGGCCTGGTGATCGGCCTCTTCCCCAACACCGCAACCGGTTATGATCCGCGCGGCTACAGCTGGGCCATCGGCATCCTTCTGGTGCTGCAGCTCCTGGCCTTCGTCTGGTATCTCGCCGCCTCGCCACGCAGGGAGTTCCGCCCATGATCAACCCCGTCATCGCCGAAGTCATGCGCGGCGGCATCGTCGAAAGCCGGCATCGCGGCGCCTTTGCCGTGGTGGATGCAAGAGACCACGTCGTCGCCGCCGAAGGCGGCATCGCGGCGGCGGTGTTTCCGCGCTCGGCGATCAAGGCCTTCCAGTGCCTCGCGGTGGTGGAGAGCGGCGCGGCCGACCGCTTCGGCTTCACCCCGGAGGAGATCGCGCTGGCCTGTTCGTCCCACAACGGCGAGCCCGAGCATGTGCGCGTCGCTCGCGCCATGCTGGCCAAGGCGGGCAATGGCGAGGAGCACTATGAGTGCGGCGCGCATTGGCCCATCGAGGAAAAGGCCCATCACGCGCTGGTCCATCACGGGCAGCCCTGCCGCGCGGTTCACAACAATTGCTCCGGCAAGCATGCGGCCATGCTGGCGCTGGCCCGCCAGCTCTGCGCCGATCCGCAGGATTACGTGAAGCCCGAGCACCCGGTGCAGCGCACCATTGCTGCCACCATCGGCCGCATCTGCGGATGCGATCTCGAGGCCCAGGCCGTCGGCGTCGATGGCTGTTCGGTGCCGACCTGGGCCATTCCGATCCGCAACATGGCCCTGGGCTTTGCCCGCTTCGCGGATCCCGAGAATACCGCGGCGCTGCGCATCATCGAGGCGGTTCGCCAGCATCCCTTCATGGTTGCCGGCACCAGGCGCTTCGACACCGAACTCATGACGGCGCTCCCCCGCGTCTTCGTCAAGACCGGGGCGGAGGGCGTCTATTGCGGCTGCATTCCTCATGCGGGGCTCGGCATCGCGCTCAAGTGTGACGACGGAGCCGGGCGGGCTGCCGAGGTTGCCATGGCCTCGGTCCTGTCGAGTCTCGACGTCTGGACTCCGGAGGAGAGGCAGATCCTGCTCCGCTTCCGCCATCACGGACTCGAGAACTGGCGGGCCATTCCGGTGGGCGAGGTGCGCGCGGTGCCGGCCTAGCGCAACCCGACCAGCACGGACCTAATGCTGGCCGCGAAGCCGGCGTGACGCTCTGCCGTCACGGTCTCGGCGGAATGAAGGGCGCGATAGTGCAGCCGTGCCTTTGGCGCACAGGGTGCGATGATGCCGTATTTCAGAACGCGTTTCACCGGCTGGCGCATGACCAGCCAGTCTACCAAGCGCGGCGCGCCCAGCGTGGTGATGGCAACCACATGCCTCAGCTTCATCAATCGCGGACGGATGGTTTCGCCGCCCGGCGCGTGATCGAAGGCGACTCCCGGCATCCAGATCCGGTCAAACCAGCCCTTGAGCACCGCCGGGAAACCAAACCACCATGTCGGAAAGACCAGCACCAGAATCTCTGCTTCGGTAAGTGCCGCTGCGGCAGCGCGGTCATACGGGGGCGTGCGGTAGTAGTCGCGCCGCTCCTCGGCCGACAGCGCCGGATGAAGACCGGACTGATAGAGATCGTGGCGGTCTACCGTGTGCCCTGCCTCGGCCAGCACCGACTCCGCCATGCGGGCAAGGCCGTGGCACAGGCTGTCCTGCAGCGGATGGGCAATGACGATGAGAACGTTCATTCAGTCGGCAAGATTGCCACTGATGATGCCCTGTGTCACTTCCGCATCAGCTTGCGCCAGATCAGCTGTGGCCGGCTTGCCGTGATCGGTGCCCATGATGCTGCCGATGCGCGATCCCGAGATCCTGTTGTTGGCGACCAGCACCGGACCCGCGCCGCCGATGACGGAAAACCCGATGCCAATTCCGCAGTCGCGCAGCACGTTGCCGGTGGCCGACAGGTTGCGGCTGTACCCGCCCCAGCCCAGCGAGATGCCGGTGTCGACTGCGCCATCGATCACGTTGCCAGTGATGGCCGTGTCCGCCTCGGCCGCAATTCCGACACCGCGGGTGTAGTCCAGCGAGCCGCCGCCGGTGACCTTGCGGATCACGTTGCCGGTCACGGCCGCCAATCGCCCGCCCTCGTTGAAATTGGTGATCGAAATTCCGAGCGCCACATCATCCAGGATGTTTCCGCTCACAACCGCGCCCTCGAAGCCGAACTCGCAGTAGATCGCCACCTCTCCAATGCGCGAGATCGCGTTGCTCGCGATCAGGCAGGCGGAACCGGAATTGTTGCGGATGGCGGAAAAGGCGCAGTCGCTGATGCGGTTTCCGGTCACGATCACATTGCCGGCGCGATAGACGTTGATGCCATTGCCGTTCTGGCCTGTCCCGCCGGCTTTGGCTGCGACGCGGACGATATGGTTGTTGGTCACGCGCGTTCCATCTTCGGCCGGTTCCGAAGTCCAGACCTGGATGCCGTTGTTGCCGATGTCTTCTAGGCGGTTGCCCGAGATGTCGAGACCCGTCGAGTCGCGCGCGAAGAGCGCTGTCGTCGCGATGCGCGAGAAGTGGCACCCGGTCACCGCGCCGCCGCAGCCTTCGAGGTGAAGACCCCCTGCGGGCGAATCGGAAAAGCGGCACATGTCGATCAGCAGTCCGGGACACCGCGCTGCGGTCACCAGGGCTTCGCCCTGTGCCAGAGCCGGCCCGGAGAAACTCAGGCCTCGCAGGGTGACGGATTCGGTCGTTGTGATGGTGAAGATCGGCTGACCATCGGGAGAGATGAGCCGCGTCTGGTCGCCCAGGCCGGTAATCGTCAGCCCACGGTTGATCGGGATGCCGGAGGCGACGAAATCGCCTTGCGGCAGTTCGAGGCTGCCACCGGCTTGAATCGCCTTCTCAATCAACTCCTCCAGGTTATTGTTATCAGAAGCATTTGCGCCCTTGGCCAAGCCGAAGTGAAAGGCCGCGGCACAGGGGAGTCCTGACAGGAATAGGCGCCGTGATGAGGTCATTGTGAAACGCTCCTGTGCCGGGCTTTGCAACATCCGCGCCGTCCCGGAGATTTCCTGCGCCCGCATCCCTAACAGACGGTTAAGGCGAAATTGTCCGGTGCCTTCTTCGCAGCGGCCGTCAGCGAGCTGTCAGCGGCCATCGCATAGGATCGCAGCATTCACGCAGTGGAGGAGTTCGGGTGCCAGTTACGGATCGGGTCGGAACGGCCGTGCACGCCCAGCGCCTGGACGACGACGATTGCCAACGGGACGCAGATTGTTCAAACCTGAGGTGATGTTCGAGGAAATTCTGACCGCGACGGCGCCGGCAGTCGCCTTCGCCCCGCTCTGAAGGACGGTCATGTCGTCGGTTCGTGCCTATGCCATGGCCGGACTTCCCGTCAGCGTGCGCATGCCCGATGACAGGATGCTGGCTTCGCATCTGGCGCGTCTTCTGCC
>JAPLOT010000010.1 GCA_026400595.1 Alphaproteobacteria bacterium
GCGGCGGGCAAGGGCGGGCGGGATATGCGCGCCGCATTTTGCGGCAAAGTCCTGCACCCGGGCAAAGGAGGTGATCGGCAGGATGCCGGGCACCAGCTCGATGCCGATGCCGCGCGCCGCGATGCGGTCACGCAGGCGCAGGAAGAACGCATTGTGGAAGAAGAACTGCGAAAGCGCGCGCGTCGCGCCATGGTCCGCCTTGTCGGCCATGAAGGCCAGGTCTTCCTCGATCGAGACCGACTCCGGATGTCGCTCCGGATAGGCGCTCACCGAAACCTCGAAGTCGCCGATCCCGCGGATGCCGCGCACCAGGTCGGCGGCATTGCGATAGCCTTCCGGATGCGGCACGAAGCGGGTGCCGACGCCGCCCGGCGGATCACCCCTGAGCGCCACGATGTGGTTGACGCCGGCATCGCGGAATTCGCGGATCACCGCGTTCACCTCGTCCTTGCTGGCGCCGACGCAGGTGAGGTGGGCCGCCGGTTTCAGGCTCGTCTCCCGGGAGATTCGCGCCACGGTGGCCAGCGTGCGGTCGCGGGTGGTGCCGCCCGCGCCATAGGTGACCGAGACGAAGGAGGGATGCACCGGCTCGAGTTTCGCGATGGTGCGCCAGAAGGTGGTCTCGGCCTCGCCGGCTTTGGGCGGGAAGAACTCGAAGGAGACGGACAGGCCGCCCGTCGCGTCGGTTGTGGTCATCATGGCCTCGCCTCGCTGGTGCGGAAGGTGGTGGTGCGGTGTGACGATGGTGTGGTTGGCTTGCCGGCCAGCCACAGCGACACGCTGAGGCCCGTGCCTTCCTTGCGCCAGGGCGGCGCCAGGCTGTCATGCTGGGCCAGGACCAGGCCGGCGCGCTGCAGCCACTGCATCATCTGGTCGGTGCCGATGCCGAGGCGGCGGTGGGCGTGATTCTCGCGGAGCTGTTCCATGTCATGCGGCGCGAAATCCGCGATCAGGATGCGGCCGCCGGGCTTGAGAATGCGCGCGGCTTCCGCCACGGCGCGGGCCGGGTCGTCGAGGAAGTGCAGCACCTGGTGAATGGTGACGAAGTCTGCCGATGCGTCGGAAAAGGGCAGGGCGTAGATGTCGCCGTGGCGCACCTGGGCATGGCGGATCCCCGCCTGGTCGAGCTGGGTGCGCGCCACCGCCAGCATCTCGCGGCTGCTGTCGATGCCGATCGACTGGCCGGCAAGCCTGGCGAAGGACTTGAGCACCGAGCCGGTGCCGGTGCCAAGATCAGCATGGAGCGCGATGGGCTGGGGCCCGGCCAAGTGCAGCATTGCCGCTTCCACGTCCTCCTCCCGCACATGTAGCCTCCGCAGCGTCTCCCATTGCGCGGCATTGTTGCTGAAGTAGCGTGCCGCCGCTGCGGCACGGGTGGCGCGGACCTCTTCCAGCCGTGCCAGGTCGCGGGCCAGTTCGGTGTCCTGGCCGGGCAGCAGGTCGACGATGGCGCGCGACAGGGCGCCGCCCAGGTCGCCCTCGCGCAGCCGGAAGAGCACCCAGTTGCCCTCCTTGTGGCGGGTGATCAGGCCGGCTTCGGTCATCAGCTTCAGATGCCGGCTGACGCGCGGCTGGCTCTGGCCCAGGATCTGGGTCAGCTCGCTGACGTTGAATTCGCCATGCGAAAGGACAAAGAGGATGCGAATCCGAGTAGACTCGGCCGCCGCCCGCAATCCTGCCAAGAGTTCATCCATTGCACCACCTATAAGGATATAAACATATCTTTATGTTTAATTCAACCGGCTGGTCCGATGCGATGTGGTCCGGAAGCCTGCGGGCACCGTTCTGGTAACTCGTGATGGAGTTTTCAATCGCCTTGCTTTCTTCATAGTTTCACGGCGTTATAGTCGGCGAGAGTCCAGGGTGCTTGGGAGGAGCAATGACCGGTTTTGTGATGCGTCCGCTGCGCCGCAGGGCACTATTGGGGCTGGCCGCGGCGGCCATTGTCGCTCCTGTTCTGCCGACGGCGGCGGCAATCGATCCCGCAGAAGCCTATGTCCGCAAGGTTGCCGACCAGGTCATGTCACTCGCCAATAGCGGGCAAAAGGGCAACGGACTCAAGGCGCGCTTTGCCGCGCTGCTCAACAGTCACATCAACCTGCGGGCAATCGCCAATTTCGCGCTGGGCACCTATCAGAGCAAGCTGCCCGCCAGCCGCAAGGGCGAATTCTACGAACTGGTCAACAATTACGCCGCTTCGCTTTTCGTTTACTACGTCGACGATTTCCGCGGGTCGGCACTCGAGGTCATGTCGAACGCGAAGCAGGGCAAGTTCACGGTGATCCAGAGCGCCATCAAGCTCAAGGGCGGCGGGCGCGAGCAGGTGCGCTGGCGCCTGACAAAGTCCGGCGGCGGCTACCGGATCAGCGACGTGAACCTGAAGGGCGTCTGGCTGACGATCTCGATGAAGGACCGCTTCACCAAGGTGCTGAACAAGTCGAAGGGTGATTTCGAACCGCTCTTCGCTGAACTTCGTGAAGCCGAGACGTGGTAAGTTCAGTTGACGCCCGCAGAAGGCGTCAATTATAGCTTGCGGATCGTTGGCTCGAAGGGTGCCGAATCATGAGGCGTCACACACCAGAACATAGGCGGGGGCCGAGCCGCCGCGCTGTGCTGGGCGCCGCCATGATGTTTGCCGCCGCACCGGCCATGGCGGCCGATCATCCCTCCATCGCCTACATGAAGCAGTTCGCCAAGGAGATGCTCAACGCGCATCGCCAGGGCACTGTCGGAAGCTTTCGCAAGGTGATCGAGCGGCACGCGGATGTGGCGGCCATTGCCGATTACTCGCTCGGCCAGTACCGCAAGAAACTGCTGGCCGGGCAGAAGCAGAGGTACTACGGCGGCGTCGTCACCTTCATGTCGCGCTACTTCGCCGACCAGTCGCGCATCTATCCCATCGCCAAGTACGAGATCGGCGATGCCGCGGCCGATGACGGCGAGGTGGTGATCAACAGCAAGGTCTATCTGCTCTCGGGGCAGAGCTACACCGTTGTGTGGCGCCTCAGCAAGAATGGCAGCCGCTACAAGGTGCGCGATGCGAAGGTGCTGGGCTTTTCCATGGTCTACATGCAGCGCGGGCTCTTCACGTCCTTCATATCCAAGCGCAACGGCGACGTCGAACAGCTGGTCGCCGCGCTGACCAGGTAGGCCTGTCTCACTTCTGCTGGATCGATTCGACGTAGCTGATCAGCGCCTCGATGCGCAGGCGGACGATGATCTCGCGCGCATCGCGGTCGGTATCCGGCGACATGGCCTCGTAGTCGAACCACTCGCCCCACACCGGCATGTCGCGAGGGCCATGCACCTTCACCTCGGCGCGGCCATCGATCACCTCGGACAGGCGCTGGCGCGGGAAGGTTCCGGCATTGCGCTTGGTCAGGGTCGTGAGGTCGGGCGCAGCGATGGTGAGGAACTCGGCGACCGTGCCGTCGCCATTGCCGCTCACGCCATGGCAGGCGGCGCAATAGGTACGGAAAAAACCATTTTCGCATTGATCTGCTCCTTGTTGCCGGGCAAGACTCGGCTGCAGCAGCTGCATTGTCCTTGATACGCATCAAAAGAACAACTACTTAACCACGTTGGCCTAGCCTTGCCGCGCAGGTGTGTGAGGCGTGATGGGCGTTCGGCGGACAATCGGGGTTGCAGCGGCGGTGGCCATGGGGCTTGTGTTGGCCGCCTGCTCGAGTTCATCGACCAAGACCTATTTCGAAACAGAAGGCCTGCGCGCACCCGATCAGTCCTGCCCGGTCAAGCCGTCGCGGCTCGGCATCGCCGAGCGCCTGAAGAAGATCGACGAGGGCAACGGCTGCTACGTGCCCGATCCCTGGCGCATCAGCACCGTCGGCGATGTTCGCCTCAGCCAGCCGGCGACGCTGAACTGCGGCATGGCCGAACCGCTGAGCGACTGGCTGGAGAATACCGTGCAGCCCGAGGCCCGGCGCGCCTTCGGGGAAGAGGTCGTCGCCATCGAGGTTGCCGCTTCCTATTCCTGCCGCCCCCGCAACAACAAGCGCGGCGCCAAGATGAGCGAACATGGTTATGGCAATGCCATCGACATTTCCGGCTTCACGCTCGCGAGCGGGCGCAAGGTGACGGTGCTCGACGGCTGGCGGGGCAGCCGCGACGAGCGCCGCTTCCTTGACAAGGTTCATGGCGAGGCCTGCGGCGAGTTCCACACCGTACTCGGCCCCAAGGCCGACCGGGCCCACCGGAACCACTTCCATCTCGACCTGCAGAACCGCCGGAACGGCAGTACTTACTGTCGCTAGATCAGCGGCTTATCGGCATTCTCTGCGACTTTGAATCAGCTTTCGCCGCACCGTTGCATTCTGTGCGAGGTGAGAGCATATGTCGGCCATGGAACAGGACATCTTGAAACCGGAAAGCCAGCCGCCTGCCGGTGGCCAGGCCTTCAGTCCGCTGGGCTGCTTCATCGCGGCGGCGGGCGCAACGCTCCTCATGTTCACGCAGACGGGGGCCGCCATGGTCGTCTCCGTCTGGGCCTTTTCCAAGCTTCTCGGACTGCCGGATCTCGTCATGTATGGAGTCATGGCGCTGGGCGCCATCCCGGTCCTGTGGCTCACGCTCTGGACGGCGGGCCGCGCCTGGGAAGTTGAACGCCGGCTGGCGCGCGGAGAAGATGTCGGCACGCCCGTCTTCAAGCTCGGACATTACTTCAAGAGGGCATAGGGGCCTGTCCGTCCCGCTGAGGCGCCATGTCGATCTGGACCCGCATCGCCGAGACCGTCAGCGCCATCGGCGGGTCGATCGGCGCCTTTCTCCAGCAATTCTCGCCGGCCCGGGCCACTGCGCCCGAGAAGTCCATCGCCTTCACCATCGGCATGATCGCGCTGGGCGCCAAGATGGCCAAAGCCGATGGCGTTGTCACCGAAGTCGAGATCCGCGCCTTCAAGCAGGTCTTTCACGTGCCCGACAGCGACCTGCCGGCGGTGGCGCGGGTCTTCAACCTCGCCAAGCAGGATTCGGCCGGTTACGAATCCTATGCCCGCCAGATCGCGCGGCTGTTCGAGCCGGGCTCGGCGCTGCTGGAGGACGTGCTCGACGGCCTCTTCCACATCGCCAAGGCCGATGACGCCTTGCACCCGGGCGAAGACACCTATCTCGAAAGCGTGGCTCGCATTTTCGGCTTCTCCGCCGGCGACTACGCCCGCATCCGCGCCCGCCACGTGACGGTGGCGAACGATCCCTACCTGATCCTGGGTCTCGATCGCAGCGCCGCCGCGGACGAGATCAAGCGGCGCTACCGCGAACTGGTGCGTGAGTATCATCCGGATCGCCACATTGCCGCGGGCGTTCCCGAGGAAATGATCGAGATCGCGACGGAGCGCCTGCAGAAGGTCAATGAGGCCTATGACCGGATCGCCAGGGAACGCGGGCTGTGATCCGCTCCTTCATCGCGCATGACTTCATTCTCTCGCCCAATATCGGCCCGCGCCGCGATGGCCGTGCGGTGGATATGCTGCTGCTGCACTATACGGGCATGGCCTCGGCGGCCAAGGCGATCGCCTGGCTTTGCAATCCGCGCGCCGAGGTCTCCTGCCACTATCTGGTCGACGAGGAGGGGCGCATCACCCAGATGGTGGGCGAAGAGATGCGGGCCTGGCATGCAGGCCAGTCGCAGTGGAAGGGCGAGCGCGACACCAACTCGCGCTCCATCGGGATCGAGATCCAGAACACTGGCGATCAGCCCTATCCGGACCGCCAGATGTCGGCGGTGATCGCGCTCTGCCGCGACATCCTGTCCCGTCACGCCATTCCCCCTCAACATGTTCTCGCGCATTCCGATGTCGCGCCGGCCCGCAAGTCCGATCCAGGCGAACTGTTCGACTGGGAACGTCTGTTCCGCAATGGCATCGGCCACTGGGTGGAGCCTGAGCCGCTGGAGCAGGGGCCGCAGCTCGGCCCCGGCGATACAGGCGAGGCCGTCATGCGGCTGCAGGCCATTCTCGCCGGCTATGGCTATGGCATTGCCGTCACCGGCAGCTATGATCATGACACGCTTCTGGTGGTGAAGGCCTTCCAGCGCCACTTCCGGCCCGCGCGGGTGGATGGCCTGGCCGACCGGTCGACGCTGGAGACGCTGGCCCGGCTGACGGCCGCGCGCTGACGCTCACGGCTTGCGGCAGAGATCCAGCAGGCTTTCCAGATCGGCGTCGATCAGGGGGAAGATGGTCTCGTTGCCCTCGATGATCACGCGGAAGCGGTCGGCCTTCAGCATGGCGGCAAGGATCTGGGCGTTGGCCGGAACCTTCGCCTCGACACTGGTGAGCGCCGCCTCGAGATTGACCTCGCTCTTGCCGGTGAACGTGGCGCTTTCCTCGTCGGCCTTGAGGGTGACGGTGATATCCGCGCCCGGATGCAGCTTGGCGCTGGCTTCCGGAATGAAGACGTTGACTTCGCCCTGCTGCACCGGGCACCAGAAGCTGATGCCGACATCGTCGGAGTCCGGCACGCCGAAGATCAGGTATGCGTCGGAGTCGCTTGCATCCAGCATCCACTGGCGCTCCTGTGCCTGGGTGGACAGGGCCGAGGCGGCAAGAAGGCAGAAGGCGAGCAGGAAACGGCAGGTCATGGCGGCAACATCCGAAGGCGAAGCGCCTCTCTACAGGCTCTATTGGGACCGGGGAAGTGCCAATATGGCGCCGCATGCCCTGCTGCATGAGCTGGGCGTGCCCTTCGATCTGGTTCATGTCGATGTGGCAAGTGGCGCCCATCGCGCGCCCGGCTACACGGCGCTCAATCCCAATCAGCGTGTGCCCACTTTGGTGCATGGCGATCACGTTCTCTACGAATCCGCGGCCATCCTGCTCTATCTCTGCGAGTCGCATCCCGAATCCGGTCTCATGCCGCTGCCCGGCAACCCTCGGCGCCACCTGTTCCTGCAATGGCTCTTCTATTTCACCAACACGTTGCAGGAGGATCTGCAGCACTGGTGGCATGCCGACAATTACGTCACTGCCGAGGCCTGCCGCAGCGACATGAAAGCCGTGGCCGAACAGCGGCTTGGCAGATTCTTCTCGCGATTCGATTCAAGTCTGGCCAAGGATGGCCCCTATGTGCTTGGCGCGCAGTTCTCGGCCTGCGACCTCTTTTTCGTCATGCTCTGCCGCTGGACGCGGCAGATGCCGGTGACGGCACTTGATTACCCGCAGATCAAACGGCTCGTCGATCTCGTCACCCAGCGTCCCGCCTGGCGTGCGATGATGGCGGACGAAGGCATCAATTGGAATGGACCCCTGACATGAGTGCAGACATCGTCATCGAAAATGCCGCCATCCTCACAATGGACGATGCCCGTCCCAAGGCCGAGGCGCTGGCGATCACCGGCAACCGCATCGCCGCGGTGGGCAGCAATCGCGAGATTGCAGCGGAGAAGGGGGCCTCGACGCGGGTGATCGATGCCGGGGGTGCCACCGTCACGCCTGGCTTTGTCGAAGCCCACATGCATCTCTTTGCCGGTGCGGCCGAACTCAAGCATCTGCAGTTGGCGGGCACGAAGGGATTCGACGGGCTGAAGTCCCGCACGCTTGCCTACCTGAAAGACAATCCCGGAAGCGATCTCGTGATCGGGGAGCAGGCAGACTACATCATCATCTCCGAGTCCGAGCCGCTGACCCGCCATCATCTGGATCGCATCGTGAAGGACCGGCCGCTCCTCGTCTTCTCGCCCGATCACCACACCGCCTGGGCCAATACGCTGGCGCTGGAACAGGCCGGCATCCTCAAGGGCAAGGCGCTGGGGCCGGGCAACGAGATCGTCATGGGACCGGACGGGCTGGCCGCGGGCGAACTTCGCGAGGGCGAAGCCTTCAATCCGGTCCGGGCGCTGCTGAAAGGCGGCGATCGTGACCGGCTTGGCCTCACCACCGGCGGCGAGCCCGATCCCTATCCGGACACGGCCGCCTTCGAAAGCGATCTCGCGGTCATGGCGCGCGGCCTTGCCCATTGTGCCGCGCATGGCCTGACCGCGATCCACAACATGGATGGCAATCTCTACACGCTCGAACTGCTCGAAGAGCTGCAGCGCCGCGGTCAGCTCACGGCCCGTGTGCGCGTGCCTTTCCACATGAAGAACTTCATGGACCTGTCGATGCTGGAGAAGGCCAGCAAAATGGCGGCGCGCTACAATTCCGACATGCTGCAGTCGGGCTTCGTGAAGATCTTCGTCGATGGCGTGGTCGACAGCGCCACTGCCGTGATGGTCGAGGACTATGCCGATCAGCCGGGCTGGCGCGGCGATCCGCTCTTTGCACCCGAACACTTCGCCAAGGTGGCCGTCGAGGCTGACCGGCGGGGCCTGCAGATCGCGGTACATGCCATCGGCGACGGCGCTGTGCGCATCACGCTCGATGGCTATGCCGCCGCGCAGAAGGCCAATGGCAAGCGCGACAGCCGTCACCGCGTGGAACACGTCGAGGTCATCCATCCCGACGACATCCCGCGCTTCGCCAGGCTTGGCGTCATCGCCTCGATGCAGCCGCCGCATCCGCCCGGCTGCCACGGCCTGCCGCTTGAACCCTATCTCTCGCGGCTTGGCGAAAAGCGCTGGCCCTATGCCTTCGCCCAGCGCGCCATCCGCAACACCGGCGCGCATGTGGTCTTCGCCACCGACTGGCCGGTCTCGGACATCGATCCGCTCTGGTCGATCCAGTCCGCCATGACGCGCGGCCGCTGGACCCCGGCGATGCCCGACAACCGCGTCAGCCTGCACGAGGCGATCCACTCTTACACGGTGGAGGGCGCGCATGCCGGCTTCATGGACGGCAGGATCGGCGTGCTGAAGCCGGACCTTCTGGCCGACGTTACGGTGCTGGCCGGAAATCTCGAAAGGACCGATCCGGACGCGATCAGAACCATCCGTCCACGGATCACCATCTGCGACGGCCGGGTGGTGTTCGGGCAGTAGCATTCATCCTTCTCCCATCTGCAGCGAGTGAGTAATGATTTCTCTTCGACCCTTCTCCCGCCTCGCGGGATAAGGTGGCGCATCAGCGCCGGTCGCCGCCACCCTCGCTGGCGCTCGGGCCCTAACCCGCCCTTCGGGCACCCTCT
>JAPLOT010000524.1 GCA_026400595.1 Alphaproteobacteria bacterium
GCCGCGGCCTCGACGGCCTGCTGCGGCTTCACCGCCAGCGCGGCCTGAACGCCGTCGCCCTGCGGCTCGCCGCCGCGCAGCGGTTCGCGCTGCGGCAGCGCGACGATCTTCTCACCAGGCGGCGGTGCCGACCGGACCAGCTTCGCAAGTTCCTCGCCGCTTGGCAGATCGGCGGCATGCGCGAGGCGGATCAGCACCATCTCGGCCGCCATCAGCGGGTCGGCATGAAGCTCGGTCTCGCGAATGCCCTTGAGCAGCATCGACCAGGCCCGTGTCAGATGCGCCATGCCGATCTTGGCCGAATGGTCGCGCCCGCGCGACTTCTCGGCCTCGGTACGCGAGGTGTCGGCCAGCGCCGGTTCCTTCACCACCTTGATGCGCGTCACCCAGTGCACATAGTCGGCAAGATCGTTGAGGATGGTCCGCGGATCGCCGCCGCCGGCATGCTGCGCTTCGATCTCCATGATGGCCTTGGCCGGATCGCCTGCCATCACGGCCTCGAAGAGGTCGATGATGCGCGAGCGGTCCATCAGGCCCAGCATGGCCGCCACGTCGCCGGCCAGGACCTTGCCCTCGCCATAGGCGATGGCCTGGTCGAGCAGCGACAGGCCGTCGCGGACCGAGCCTTCGGCGGCCCGCGCGATCATCGCCAGCGCGTCGGCCTCGGCCTCAACGCTTTCCTTCGCGGCGATGGCGGCATAATGCGTCGCCAGCAGGTCGGCATCCAGGCGGCGCAGGTCGAAGCGCTGGCAGCGCGACAGGATGGTGACCGGAACCTTGTTGATCTCTGTGGTGGCGAAGATGAACTTCACGTGCGGCGGCGGTTCTTCCAGCGTCTTCAGCAGCGCGTTGAAGGCGCTCTTCGACAGCATGGGGACTTCGTCGATGATGTAGACCTTGTAGCGTGCCGAGACCGGCGCATAGCGCACGCTGTCGATGATCTCGCGCATGTTGTCGACGCCGGTGTTGGAGGCGGCGTCCATCTCGATCACGTCCATGTGGCGCGATTCGAGGATGGCTTCGCAGTGCGGGCCGAAGGCCGGCATGTCGATGGTGGGGGCATCGCCATAGTTCAGCGCCCGGGCGATCAGGCGGGCGGTGGTGGTCTTGCCCACCCCGCGCACACCGGTCAGCATGAAGCCCTGGGCGATGCGTCCCGACGCGAAGGCATTGGTGAGGGTGCGCACCATCGCGTCCTGCCCGATGAGGTCGGCGAAGGTCTGGGGCCGGTATTTGCGGGCAAGAACGCGGTACCCCGAAGCGTTCGCGCCGCTTGTCTGGTCAACCATGGCGGGCTCTGGGCGTACCAATAGAGGTGGGAGGCTGGACGGGCAACCCGTTCCGAACTCGTTGGGGCTGCTTCCTTCCGGACCTGACCCGGTTGGCGAGCGGCACGTCCGCCGCCAACCTCCCGGCGGCTATATGATCCCGTGGAGGCGCAAATGCAAGGGTTGCCCTGAGGCTTGCCAAATCGGCTGCCGGGCGTCACTGTTGGCTGGCAAAGCCGGAGGATACCATCCATGCGCCTGACGATTCTGGGTTGTGCAGCTGCAGCGGCGCTGGCCGTCCTTCCGGGCGCGGCCTGGGCCCATGGCAACCAGGTGCCCTGCAATCCCTACATGATCGTCCAGACCTGCGATGCCGACGGCGACAATTGCACCGCCCGCCTCAAATACGCCAAGGGCCACAGCCTCGCCGCCTCGCCCAGGAGTTCCTACTTCTACAACAGGCCTCACCGCTGGCTCTACCACGAGGACTTCGGCCACAAGCACAAGGTGAGGGTCTCGCAGGACGGCACCCGCAAGACCATTACCTACAAGCGCAAGTGCGTCCCGCATCATCATGACCACGAGGGTTGAAGGTTGGCCTCCGGCGGATTGACCGGGGCCGCCGGCTCGCATATCTCGACGCCCATGACGCTCCGGCCCA
>JAPLOT010000097.1 GCA_026400595.1 Alphaproteobacteria bacterium
CTCGACCTCATCCGCCACTCGACCGCACACCTTCTTGCCTGCGCGGTGAAGGAGCTTTTCCCGGAGGCGCAGGTGACCATCGGCCCGGTGATCGAGAACGGCTTCTACTACGACTTCTTCCGCAACCAGCCCTTCACCACCGAAGACTTTGCGGCCATCGAGAAGAAGATGCGCGAGATCATCGCGCGCGACAAGCCGTTCACCAAGTCGCTCAAGACACGCGAAGAGGCGAAGGCCTTCTTCCGCGACAAGGGCGAATTGTTCAAGGTTGAGCTGGTGGAAGCGATTCCGGCCGGTCAGGACATCAAGTTCTACGATCAGGGGGGGTGGATCGACCTGTGCCGAGGCCCTCACATGACCTCGACCGGCAAGATCGGCAATGCCTTCAAGCTCATGAAGGTGGCGGGCGCCTACTGGCGGGGCGATTCGAAAAACCCGATGCTGACGCGGATCTACGGGACGGCCTGGGCCAGCGACAAGGATCTGCAGTCCTATCTCACCGCGCTCGAAGAGGCCGAGAAGCGTGACCATCGCAAGCTGGGCCGCGAAATGGACCTGTTCCATTTCCAGGAAGAGGGCCCGGGCGTCGTCTTCTGGCACGCCAAGGGCTGGACCATGTTCCAGCAACTGATTGCCTACATGCGCCGCCGGCTGGCGAAGCTCGACTACCAGGAGGTCAATGCGCCGCAGCTTCTCGACAAGTCGCTCTGGGAGACCTCCGGGCACTGGGGCTGGTACAAGGAGGCGATGTTTGCGGCGACCTCTGCCGGCGATACGACGGACGACGACCAGGTTTTCGCCATCAAGCCGATGAACTGCCCCGGACATGTGCAGATCTTCAAGCATGGCTTGCGGTCCTATCGCGAGTTGCCGCTGCGGCTTGCCGAATTCGGCAATGTGCACCGCTATGAACCGTCGGGCGCCCTGCACGGGCTGATGCGTGTGCGCGGCTTCACGCAAGACGACGCGCACATCTTCTGCACGGAAGAGCAGATGGCTGACGAATGCCTCAAGATCAATGATCTCATCCTCTCCACCTACAGGGATTTCGGCTTCGAGGAGATCGTGGTGAAGCTGTCGACGCGCCCGGAAAAGCGCGTGGGCTCGGATGCCGCCTGGGATAGGGCCGAGGACATCATGTCCAAGGTGCTCGTCCAGATCGCCGAGGAGTCCGGCGGCAAGATCAAGACGGCGGTGAACCCGGGCGAGGGCGCCTTCTATGGGCCGAAGTTCGAGTATGTGTTGCGCGATGCAATCGGCCGCGACTGGCAATGCGGAACAACGCAGGTGGATTTCAATCTGCCGGAGCGCTTCGGCGCCTTCTATATCGGCGCCGACGGCGAGAAGAAGGTGCCGGTGATGATTCATCGTGCCATCTGCGGATCCATGGAGCGCTATCTCGGCATTCTCATCGAGCACTTTGCCGGTCACTTCCCGCTGTGGCTTGCTCCCTTGCAGATTGTCGTGGCGACCATCACGTCCGATGGCGACGCCTATGCGCTCGACGTGCGCGATGTGCTGCGTCGCGCGGGGCTGAGGGCCGATGCCGATCTGCGCAACGAGAAGATCAACTACAAGGTCCGCGAACATTCGGTTCAGAAGGTTCCGGTCATTCTGGTGGTCGGCAAGCGCGAGATGGACGAGCGGACGGTGAACGTTCGCAGGCTTGGCTCGCAGAACCAGTCCAGCATGAGCCTCGAGGCAGCGATCGCTGCGCTGGCCGCGGAAGCAACACCGCCGGATTTGAAGCGGACCTGATCGTGACGAAGATCGTTGCACGGGGCGAGGTGCTGGGTTAGCGTCCGGCCCGTGGGGCGGCAGTCTAGAGTGAACGATTTGAGGATCATCGCCCCGGCCGGTCCGGGCGGCGGATGGGACCAGACGGCCCGTGCGCTGGCGGACGTCATGGCGGCCTCGGGTGCCACCGGGATCACCGTCGAGAATGTCCCGGGAGCGGGCGGCACGGTGGGTCTCGCGCAGCTCGTGGACCAGGAAAAGGGCAAGCCGAATGTCATGATGGTCAATGGCCTGGTCATGGTTGGCGCCATCCTGACGAACCAGTCCGCAGTCAATCTGGGCATGACCACGCCGGTTGCTCGCCTGACCGGCGAGTATGAGGTCATCGTGGTGCCTGCCTCATCCGAGGTAAAGACGCTGGCTGACCTGGTGGCGAAACTGAAGGCAGATACCGGAACCGTTGCCTTTGGCGGCGGCTCTGCCGGCGGCACCGACCACATTCTCGCGGGCCTGGTGGCCAAGGCGGCCGGCGGCGATGTGACCAAGCTCAACTACGTGCCCTTCTCGGGCGGTGGCGAAGCCCTTGCAGCCGTGATGGGCGGACATGTCGTGGCCGGCATCAGCGGCTACAGCGAATGGGCCGGGCAGATCGCCTCGGGCGAACTGCGCGCGCTGGCGCTCTCCGCGCCCGAGCGTCAGGCGGGAATCGACATTCCGACCCTCAAGGAGCAGGGGGTAGACGTCGAACTCGCCAACTGGCGCGCCATCGTTGCTCCTCCGGGCCTGGACGAAGCGCAGACGAAGGCGCTGCGCGATGCGGTGGACGCCGCCGTCAAGAGCGATGCCTGGAAAAAGGTACTGGCCGAGAAGAAGTGGACGGATCTTTATCTTCCGGGCGACGATTTCGGCAAGCTGCTCGAGGCCGAGAATGCGCGGGTCACCGAGATTCTCAAGTCGGTCGGCCTCGTCCAGTAACGCCCAGACGTGAACACACAACGCCAGACGTCCGTGGCCGGTCTTCTGATCGGCTTCGGACTCGTTGCGATTGCGGCCGTCATTGCCGTCGATGTGTCCGGGATGCGCGTACCGCCGGTCCATGCCAAGGTCGGTCCGCGTTTCTTCCCTTTGCTGGTGTCCTGTGGGCTTGCAGTTGCCGGCGCCGTTACGGCATGGCAGTCGTGGCGCGGAACCTTCGAGTCCGAGGAGTCTCACCCGACCGACTGGGCGGCGGTCGCGATCGTCAGCGCGGGTCTCATCCTGCACATGAACCTGCTCAAGCCCCTGGGCTTTGTCCCGGCAGCCGTTGTCCTCTTCATGTGCGTCACCTTCGCATTCGGCAGCCGCAGCTTTCTGCGCGACGGTGTCGTGGCCCTTGTCCTTGCAATGACGGCATATCTTGCCTTTACGCGGCTTCTTGGCCTGCAGCTTCCGCCCGGCGTTCTCGCAGGGGTGCTCTAGCATGGAGGCCTTCGGCGCATTGCTGGATGGCTTTGCCACTGCGCTGACGCCGATCAACCTGATGTGGTCATTGGTTGGCGTCACCCTTGGCACGCTCATCGGCATCCTGCCGGGCATTGGTCCGGCGCTGACCATCGCCCTGCTGCTGCCGGTAACGCGCACGCTTGACCCGACTGGCGCCTTCATCATGTTTGCCGGGCTCTACTATGGCGCCATGTACGGCAGTTCGACGACATCGATCCTGCTCAACACGCCGGGGGAATCCGGGTCCATCGTCACCGCCCTGGAAGGAAACCAGATGGCGCGGCGCGGACGTGGTGCGGCAGCACTGGCCACGGCGGCAATCGGATCCTTCGTCGCGGGCACCATCGGCACCATGCTGCTGACCTTCTTGGCGCCGCTCTTCGTGAAGCTCGCCATTCTCTTCGGCCCGGCCGAATACTTCGCGCTCATGGTGCTGGCCTTCACAACCGTCACCACGCTGCTCGGCAGTTCGGTGGTCAAGGGGTTGACCAGCCTGATGATTGGACTCGCCTTCGGCCTTGCCGGTACCGATATCCTGACGGGTCAGCCGCGTCTGGTCTTCGGCATTCCCAGCATGCTGCGCGGCATCGACACCGTCGTCGTGGCCGTTGGCCTCTTCGCGGTGGGTGAAGCTCTCTACATGGCATCACGCAGAGACCTGCGCGAGGCCGTGATCCTGCCGATCAAGGGCTCGCTGTTCATGACGCGCGAGGAATGGCGCCGCTCCTGGAAGCCCTGGCTGCGCGGAACGGCACTGGGCTTTCCCTTCGGCGCGCTTCCTGCCGGGGGGACCGAAATCCCGACCTTCCTGTCCTACTTCATGGAAAAGAAGCTCTCCAAGAATCCGGAAGAATTCGGCAAGGGTGCGATCGAGGGCGTTGCAGGACCGGAAGCCGCCAACAATGCCGCGGTGGCCGGCGTGCTGGTGCCGTTGCTGGCGCTGGGCTTGCCCACCTCCGCCACAGCGGCAATCCTGCTGGCGGCCTTCGAACAGTACAATCTGCAGCCAGGGCCGCAGCTCTTCACGGCCTCCGGACCGCTGGTCTGGGGCCTGATTGCCAGCCTTTACATCGGGAACGTGATGCTGCTGGTGCTGAACCTGCCATTGGCGGGTCTGTGGGTCCGGTTGCTGGCCATCCCCCAGCCCTTGCTCTATGGCGGCATTCTCGTTTTCTCGACGCTGGGTGTCTACAGCCTGAGCAATTCGACCTTCGACCTCGTCCTGCTTTTCGTGGTTGGCTTGATCGGGTTCGTGATGCGCCGGCATGACTTCCCGGTTGCGCCAGCCATCATCGGGCTGATCCTCGGGCCCATGGCGGAAGCACAGTTCCGCCGCGCGCTGACCATCAGCCAAGGCGATGCCTCGGTCTTCTTCACGCATCCGATCTCGCTCGCGCTTCTTGTCATTGCAGCGCTGGTGCTGCTGCTGCCGGCGCTGATCCGCAAGCTGCCCGTTCAGAAGCTCTGAACCGCTTGGCAGCGGTTTCCGTATTGGGAATATGACCCTGCCCATTATCATTGTCGGCGGCAGCGGTGGCATCGGGAGCGCCCTGGCCCGCCGACTCGCTGCGGCTGGCCGGGCGCTTCACCTGATCGGGCGTGACGGGGCAAGGCTTTCGGCCACGGCCGCTGAAACCGGAGCAAGTCATGCCGTTGCAGATGTCGGCGACCGCGGAGCGTTGGCGGACGCGATCGCTGCGGCAGGTGGTGTCGCGGCGGGCCTGGTCTATGCGGTGGGCTCGATCACGCTGAAGCCGCTGGCGCGCATCACCGATGATGACATCGAGCGCGACTTTCGCCTCAATGCCCTCGGCGCGTTCCGTTCCGTGCAGTTGGCATTGCCTGCGCTCAAGGCCAACCCGGAAGTTTCCTCCGTGGTGCTGTTCTCGAGCATCGCTGTGACCCAGGGCTTCACCTCGCATGCGTCGATCGGAATGGCCAAGGGAGCGGTCGAGGGGCTGACCCTGTCGCTTGCGGCCGAGCTTGCGCCGAAGCTGCTGGTGAACTGCATCGCGCCGTCTCTCACCCAGACGCCACTGGCGGCCGGCCTGACCGCCAATGCGCAAATGGCTTCGGCCATTGCCGCACTGCATCCCCTGCAGCGCCTGGGCGAGGCGGATGACATCGCCGCACTTGCCGCCTTC
>JAPLOT010000151.1 GCA_026400595.1 Alphaproteobacteria bacterium
GAACTCCATCACCCCTTCGCGCGCCTTCTTTACCATGGGCGACTTGGTGAACACCTCCGGCGGCTCGCCATTGGGGCCGGGGCGGAGATCGTTGACCGACATGGCGCAGGAGGCCTGCGGCTTGGGCGGGCCGCCCTTCACCTCGACGAGGCACATGCGGCAGTTGCCGGCAATCGACAGGCGTTCGTGATAGCAGAAGCGCGGCACTTCCGCGCCTGCCTGTTCGCAGGCCTGCAGGAGGGTGAGGCCGTTCTCGACCTCCAGTTCCACTCCGTCGATCTTGATCTTGGGCATCAGCTTGCTCGCCTTACAATTCTTACTCGGCCGCGATCTTGCGAACGGCGCCATCGTGGTCGGGGTTCGCCGCATATTGGTCGATGCGCGCCTCGATGACCGGGCGGAAATGCGCAATCAGGCCCTGGATCGGCCAGGCCGCCGCATCGCCCAGGGCGCAGATGGTGTGGCCCTCGATCTGCTTTGTCACGTCCAGCAACATGTCGATCTCGCGCTTCTCCGCGCGGCCCTCGGCCATGCGCGACATCACGCGCCACATCCAGCCCGTGCCTTCGCGGCAGGGCGTGCACTGGCCGCAGGACTCGTGCTTGTAGAAGTAAGCGAGCCGCGCAATGGCCTTGATGAGGTCGGTCGACTTGTCCATGACGATCACCGCGGCCGTGCCGAGGCCGGAGCGCAGCTTGCCAAGCGAGTCGAAGTCCATCGGCGTGTCGATAATGAGGTCCGCCGGCACCATGCGCACCGACGAGCCGCCGGGGATGACCGCGAGGAGATTGTCGTAGCCGCCACGCACACCACCGGCATGCTTGTCGATCAGCTCACGGAAGGGAATTCCGAGTTCTTCTTCAACGACGCAGGGCTTGTTCACATGGCCCGAGATGCAGAACAGCTTGGTGCCCGTATTGTTGGGGCGGCCCAGGGAGGCGAACCACGTGGCGCCGCGCCGCATGATCGTGCCCGAGACGGCGATCGACTCGACATTGTTCACCGTGGTCGGCGCACCATAGAGACCGACATTCGCGGGGAACGGCGGTTTCATGCGCGGCTGGCCCTTCTTGCCCTCCAGGCTTTCCAGCATGGCGGTCTCTTCGACGCAGATATAGGCACCCGCGCCGTGATGGACGTAGAGGTCGAAGTCCCAGCCGTTGACGTTGTTCTTGCCGAGGAGGCGTGCCTCGTAGGCCTGGTCGATGGCGGCCTGCAGGTGTTCGCGCTCGCGGATGAATTCGCCACGCACATAGATGTAGCCGACATGGGCGCCCATGGCCGCGCCGGCCAGCAGGCAGCCTTCGACCAGAAGATGCGGGTCGTGGCGCAGGATCTCGCGGTCCTTGCAGGTGCCGGGCTCGGATTCGTCAGCGTTGACGACGAGATAATGAGGGCGTTCGCCGATCACCTTGGGCATGAAGGACCACTTGAGGCCGGTCGGGAAGCCCGCACCGCCGCGGCCGCGCAGGCCGGAGGCCTTCATCTCGTTGATCATCCAGTCGCGGCCATTCGCGATGAAGGATTTCGTGCCCGACCAGCAGCCGCGCTTCTTGGCGCCTTCCAGGCCCCAATCGTGGAAGCCGTAGATGTTGGTGAAGATGCGGTCCTTGTCAGCGAGCATCGCCTAGCCTCACTTCTTCTTCGGCTTTTCGCCGACATCGCTGTCGGGACGCCAGCCCTTCGCCAGCTTCTTGCATTGGGCAACCCAGTCGTCGCGCCTGGCGCGGCCCTTGAAGCCTTCCAGCTTGGCATCGACCCAGGCCAGTTCCTTCGCCGTCCACGCGGCGATCTGGTCGAAATGCCACACGCCCATTCCGTTCAGCATCTTTTCCAGCTTGGGGCCGACGCCCCAGATCAGCTTGAGATCGTCGCCTTTGCCACCCTTGGGTTTCTTGAGCAGTTCTGGCTTGCCGTCGTCCTCCGCCTTCGCGGGCTTGCGCGGCGCGGGCGAGGTCTCGGCGAGCTTCACGGGCTCCGCCGTCTTCGCCACGGCGACCGGCGCGGGTGCCGCGACGGGCTTGGCTTCGACAGGCTTCGCAGCCGGTGCCGGCGCAGAAGCAGCCGGCGCGGGCGCATCTGCGGAAGGCGGCGGCGGCGGCTCGACTCGCGTGAAGCTGCGCGTTCCGGCATAGAAGCCCGGCGCGATCAGCGTGGTGGGCCCGCCTTCGGGCGCTGCATGGTGGCGGTTGATCTGCGGTCCTACCCTCACCTTGCGGCCGGCGGCCAGATCGTCGATCAGCTGTTCCAGCGTGGCGGGAGTCAGATCCTCGTAGGTGTCCTTGAAGATCTGAACCATCGGCGCGTTCACGCAGGCGCCGAGGCATTCGACTTCTTCCCACGAAAAGTTGCCGTCGGCGGAGAGATGGTGCGGATCGTGATGGATGCGGTTCTGGCAGACCTTCTTCAGGTCCTCGGCGCCGCGCAGCATGCAGGGCGTTGTGCCGCAGACCTGGACATGGGCGATCTTCCCAACCGGCTGCAGCTGGAACATGGTGTAGAAAGTCGCCACTTCCAGCACGCGGATGTAGGACATGCCCAGCATGTCGGCGATGTACTCGAGAACCGGCTTCGACACCCAGTTGTCGTTTTGCTCCTGCGCGCGCCAGAGCAGCGGGATCACGGCCGAGGCCTGCTTGCCCGGCGGATAATGTGTAATGGTCGTCTTCGCCCAGGCCAGGTTCTCCGCGTTGAAGGCGAAGGCGGCCTCGGGCTGTTCGGAATAAAGTCGGCGCACGCTCACCGGTCAACCTCACCAAACACGATATCGAGAGAGCCCAGCACGGCCGAGACGTCGGCCAGCATGTGGCCGCGGCAGATATGGTCCATGGCCTGGAGATGGGCGAAGCCCGGCGCGCGGATCTTGCAGCGGTAGGGCCTGTTGCTGCCGTCGCTCACCAGATAGACGCCGAACTCGCCCTTGGGCGCCTCGACGCAGGCATAGACCTCGCCTTCCGGCACCTTGTAGCCTTCCGTGTAGAGCTTGAAATGATGGATGAGCGCCTCCATCGAGCGCTTCATCTCGCCGCGCTTGGGCGGCACCACCTTGCCGTCGGCCGATGATACCGGACCGGTCTTCTCCTTGCCGGAGAGAAGCTCCACGCATTGCTGCATGATCTTCACGCTTTCGCGCATTTCCTGCATGCGGATCAGGTAGCGGTCGTAGCAGTC
>JAPLOT010000274.1 GCA_026400595.1 Alphaproteobacteria bacterium
GGCGAACCGCCGGAAGTCTTCACCCGCTCGCCCATGGTGAAGAAGGCGCGCGAAGGCGTGATGGAATTCCTGCTGATCAACCATCCGCTCGACTGCCCGATCTGCGACCAGGGCGGCGAATGCGACCTGCAGGACCAGGCCATGGCCTATGGCATCGACAAGAACCGCTATCACGAGAACAAACGCGCGGTGGAGGAGAAGTATCTCGGCCCCCTGGTGAAGACCGAGATGACGCGCTGCATCCAGTGCACCCGCTGCGTGCGCTTCACCACCGAAGTGGGCGGCATCGAGGAGATGGGCGCCACCGGCCGCGGCGAGGACATGGAGATCACCACCTACCTGAACAAGGCGATCTCCTCCGAACTGCAGGGCAACATCATCGACCTCTGCCCGGTGGGGGCGTTGACGTCCAAGCCCTACGAGTTCAAGGCGCGGCCCTGGGAGCTGCGCAAGACCGAGACCATCGATGCGATGGATGCGGTGGGCAGCAACATCCGCGTCGATGCGCGCGGCCGCGAGGTGATGCGCATCCTGCCGCGCACCCACGACGACGTGAACGAGGAGTGGATCTCGGACAAGACGCGCTTCGTCTGGGACGGGCTGCGCACACAGCGCCTGGACCGGCCCTATGTGCGCGAATTCGGCAAGCTGCGTGCCGCGACCTGGCCCGAGGCCTTCCTGCGCGTGGCGCAGAAGGTGAAAGCCGCCAACCCGGCCCGCATGGGCATCATCCTGGGCGATCTGGTCGCGGCGGAGGAGGCCTTCTCCGCCCGCCAACTGGCCGACCTGCTGGGCATCAGGAACATCGACTGCCGCCAGGACGGAACCCCGCTGGGCGAGAAGGGCGGCCGCGCGGGCTATCTCTTCAACAGTGGCATCGCCGGAATCGACGAAGCCGATGCCATCCTGCTCATCGGCACCAATCCGCGGCTCGAGGCGCCGGTGCTCAACGCCCGCATCCGCAAGCGCTACCTCAAGGGCGGGGTAAAGATCGCGCTCATCGGCGAGCCGGCGGACCTCACCTATCCTCATGCCTATCTTGGCGCCGGTCCCGACAGCCTGTCGGCCCTGCTGGCCGAACCGCTGGACGAGTCGGCGAAGAAGCCAATGATCATCGTGGGGCAGGGTGCCATCGCGCGGCCCGACGGCGCGGCGGTGCTGGCCACGGCCATGAAGCTGGCGCAAGCGCAGAATGTCGTCCGCGAGGGCTGGAACGGCTTCAACGTGCTGCACACCGCGGCGGGCCGGGTGGGCGCGCTCGATGTCTGTGCCTTGCCCTCGGCCGAGGGCGGACTCACCGCGCCGCAGATGCTTGCCGCCGCGAAGCGCGGCGACCTCGACGTGCTCTTCCTCGTCGGCGCCGACGAGATCGACACCGCGGCGCTGGGATCCACCTTTGTCGTCTACATGGGATCGCATGGCGATGCCGGCGCGCATCGCGCCGATGTCATCCTGCCCGGTGCCGCCTACACCGAAAAGCAGGTGACCTATGTCAACACCGAGGGCCGGCCGCAGATGACCGAGCGGGCGTCTTTTCCACCTGGCGAAGCCCGCGAGGACTGGGCGATCTTCCGCGCCCTCTCGGATGCGCTCAACGTCACGCTGCCATGGAACAATCTCGATGAGCTGCGCCGCGCCATGTACAAGGCGGCGCCGCAGCTGGCCCGGCTCGATACGCGCACGCCGGCTGATACCGCCGAGCTGGCCGACCTCGCCAGCGTGCCGGGTGCCATGTCGGGCGAGCCCTTCCGGTCACCGGTCACCGACTACTACATGACCAACCCCATCGCGCGCGCCTCGAACACCATGGCCGAGTGCTCGGCCCTGAAGAACGTGCAAAAGCTCGAGGCGGCGGAGTAGGACCATGAACGAACTGCTGCTCACCGTCGGCCTGATCCTGCTGCAGAGCGTGGCCTTCGTCGTCGCGCTGCTCATCGTGGTGGCCTATCTGCTGTGGTTCGACCGCAAGGTCTGGGCCGCTGTGCAGATGCGCCGTGGCCCCAATGTGGTGGGGCCCTGGGGCCTGTTCCAGTCCTTCGCCGACCTCATCAAGTTCGCGCTCAAGGAGCAGGTGATCCCTGATGGGGCCAACAAGGGCATCTTCGTCATCGCGCCCCTGGTCACCGCCATTCTGGCCCTGGCGGCCTGGGCAGTCGTGCCGGTGGACGATGGCTGGGCCATCGCCGACATCAATGTCGGCATCCTCTATCTTTTCGCGCTTTCGTCGCTCGGCGTCTATGGCGTGATCATGGGCGGCTGGGCCTCGAACTCGAAGTATCCCTTCCTCTCGGCCCTGCGCTCGGCAGCGCAGATGGTGTCCTATGAGGTTTCCATCGGTTTCGTGATCGTCACCGTGCTGCTTTGCGCCGGCTCCCTGAACCTGACCGAGATCGTGCGGTCGCAGCAGACGGGGCTTGGCACCATGCTGGGCCTCCCCAACTCCTTCCTCGACTGGTACCTGCTGCCGCTCCTGCCGATGTTCGTGATCTTCTTCGTCTCGGCGCTGGCGGAGACCAACCGTCCGCCCTTCGATCTCGTCGAGGCGGAATCGGAACTCGTGGCCGGCTTCATGGTGGAGTACTCTTCGACCGGCTACCTGCTCTTCATGCTCGGCGAATACGTGGCGATCGTCCTCATGTGCGCCATGACCACAATTCTCTTCCTGGGCGGGTGGCTGCCGATCATCGACATTCCGGTGCTGAACTGGGTGCCGGGCGTGATCTGGTTCCTGCTCAAGGTCATCTTCGTCTTCTTCATGTTCGCCATGGTCAAGGCCATCGTGCCGCGCTACCGCTACGACCAGCTGATGCGGCTGGGCTGGAAGGTCTTCCTGCCCATCTCGCTCTTCTGGGTGGCACTGACGGCCGGCGTTCTCGTCGCATTCGGGTGGGCGCCATGAGTTTCTACAACCTGGTTGGCGCGGTGGTCTTCCTGGGGCTCGGCATACTCATGCTGGTGCTGGCCAATCGCGCGCTCTATCCGGCGCTGCGCTGGCGCTACGAGTCCGCCAAGGTCACGCAGACGCAGGGGCTGGATCCCAAGCGGCTGATGACGGCGCTGAAGTTCCTGAGCCTGGTGGGCATGCCGCTGATCGGCCTGTTTTTCGGCGACAGCATGAAACGGATCCTTGGGTGAACAGCAGATGAGAGTTGCACAAGCCGCACGTTCGCTCTTCCTGAAGGAGTTCCTCTCCGCCACCGTCATGGCGATGCGCTACTTCTTCGCGCCCAAGGCCACGATCAACTACCCCAACGAAAAGGGACCGCAGTCGCCCCGCTTTCGCGGCGAACATGCGCTGCGCCGCTATCCCAACGGCGAAGAGCGCTGCATCGCCTGCAAGCTCTGCGAGGCGATCTGTCCTGCACAGGCCATCACCATCGAAGCAGGCCCGCGCCGCAACGACGGCACGCGCCGCACCACCCGCTACGACATCGACATGGTGAAGTGCATCTACTGCGGCTTCTGCCAGGAGGCCTGCCCGGTCGATGCCATCGTCGAGGGTCCCAACTTCGAATTCGCCACCGAAACCCGCGAGGAACTGCTCTTCAACAAGGAGAAGCTGCTCGCCAATGGTGACCGCTGGGAACGCGAGATCGCGCGCAACATCGCGCTCGACGCACCCTACCGGTGAGGAGCTGACATGGTCGCTGGTCTGTTTTTCTATCTCTTCTCCGCGGTGGCGGTCGCCTCTGCGGTGATGGTCATCTCGGCGCGCAACCCGGTTCATTCGGTGCTGTTCCTGATCCTCTGCTTCTTCAATGCCGCGGGCCTCTTCATTCTCATGGGCGCCGAGTTCCTCGCCATGATCCTGGTCGTGGTCTATGTCGGCGCCGTCGCCGTGCTCTTCCTCTTCGTGGTGATGATGCTGGATGTGGACTTCGTCGAGCTGCGCCAGGGCATGCTGAACTATCTCCCGGTCGGCGTCACCATCGGGCTCATCGTGCTGGTCGAGCTGGCCCTGGTGGTGGGAAGCTGGGCGGTGGATCCGGGCCTGGTCAAGACCGCCTCGCCCACGCCCTCGGACATTACCAACACCGAAGCGCTGGGCCGCGTACTCTACACGGATTTCATCTTCTACTTCCAGGCGGCAGGGCTGGTGCTTCTTGTGGCCATGATCGGCGCCATCGTGCTGACGCTCCGCCACAAGGAAGGCGTCAAGCGGCAGAACATCGGCGACCAGGTGGCGCGCGGACCCGCTACCGCCATCGAGGTCGTCAAGGTCAAGCCGGGGCAGGGGATCTGATCATGGTCATCGGGCTTTCGCACTATCTCACCGTTGCCGCCATCCTCTTCACCATCGGCATCTTCGGCATCTTCCTCAACCGCAAGAACGTGATCGTCATCCTGATGTCGATTGAGCTGATGCTGCTGGCGGTGAACATCAATCTTGTGGCCTTCTCCACTCACCTGAACGATCTGGTGGGGCAGGTCTTCGCGTTGCTGGTGCTGACCGTGGCTGCGGGCGAGGCCGCCATCGGACTCGCCATTCTGGTGACTTACTTCCGCAACCGCGGCTCCATCGCGGTTGAAGACATCAATCTCATGAAGGGCTGACGGCAACCATGTACCAGGCCATCGTCTTCCTGCCACTGCTGGGCGCCCTCATCGCGGGACTTTTCGGGACGCGGCTGTTCAAGCAGCTGGGGTCGGACGCCGATGTCTACGGCGAGCACCATGCCCATGCCCATGACGGCGGCCACGCGGAGCACGGCCACGGCGACCACGGCCATCACGCACACTATGACGGCCCAATGTGGCCCATGTACCTCACTACGGCGCTGCTCTGCGTCTCCGCCGTGCTGTCCTGGATTGTCTTCGTTGGCTTCCTGCATGAGCCGCATACCGAGAAGGTGGAACTGCTGCGCTGGGTGACCTCGGGCGCCTTTACCACCAGCTGGACCATCCGCGTCGATACGCTGACGGCCGTCATGCTGGTGGTGGTCAATACGGTCTCGGCGCTGGTTCATATCTATTCGCTGGGCTACATGAGCCACGACGAGCACCAGCCGCGCTTCTTCGCCTATCTCTCGCTCTTCACCTTCGCCATGCTCATGCTGGTGACCTCCGACAACCTGCTGCAGATGTTCTTCGGCTGGGAAGGCGTGGGTCTTGCCTCCTATCTGCTCATCGGCTTCTGGTACGATCGCGACTCCGCCAATGCTGCGGCCATCAAGGCCTTCGTGGTCAACCGGGTGGGTGATTTCGGCTTCGCGCTTGGCATCTTCGGCTGCTTCTTCGTCTTCGGCTCGATCGACTTCGATACCATCTTCGGTGCCGCGCCCGGCCAGGTCGGCAAGACCATCCATTTCCTCTCCTGGGAACTGGACACGCTGACGGTGCTCTGCCTGCTGCTCTTCATGGGCGCCATGGGCAAATCGGCGCAGTTCCTTCTGCACACCTGGCTGCCGGACGCCATGGAGGGCCCGACGCCGGTCTCGGCGCTCATCCATGCCGCCACCATGGTGACCGCCGGCGTCTTCCTGGTGGCCCGCATGTCGCCCATGTTCGAGCTGGCGCCTTACGCCAAGGATGTCGTGGTGGTCATCGGCGCCGTCACCGCCTTCTTCGCGGCCACGGTGGGCCTCGTCCAGAACGACATCAAGCGGGTCATCGCCTATTCCACCTGTTCGCAGCTGGGTTACATGTTCGTGGCTCTCGGCGTGGGCGCCTATGGCGTCGGCATCTTCCATCTCTTCACCCATGCCTTCTTCAAGGCGCTGCTCTTCCTCGGCTCGGGCTCGGTCATCCATGCCATGTCGGGCGAGCAGGACATGCGCAAGATGGGCGGCCTCGCGCCGCATATCCGCATCACCTGGCTGATGATGATCATCGGCAACCTGGCGCTGACCGGCTTCCCCTTCACCGCCGGCTACTTCTCGAAGGACGCCGTCATCGAGAGCGCCTATGCCGCCAACTGGGGCATCGCCTTCGCGCTGCTGATCGTCTCGGCCTTCTTCACCAGCTTCTATTCCTGGCGACTCGCCTTCATGACCTTCAACGGCAAGCCGCGGGCCAGCGCGGAGGTGATGAGCCACGTTCACGAGAGTCCAAACGTGATGCTGATCCCGCTTTATGTGCTGGCCGTCGGCGCGCTGGCTGCCGGCTTCGTGTTCAAGGACTACTTCATCGGCCATCACTATGCCGAGTTCTGGCATGGCGCGGTGGCCGACAACGAGATCATGCATCTCTTCCACGAGGTTCCCGCCTGGGTGGTCTGGTCGCCCTTCGTGGCCATGGTCATGGGCTTCGGCCTCGCCTGGCTCTTCTACATCGTCAACACCAGCCTGCCGCAGAAGCTCGCGGCTCAGCACGAGCCGCTCTACCGCTTCCTGCTCAACAAGTGGTACTTCGACGAGCTCTATGACTTCATCTTCGTGCGTCCGGCCATGTGGCTGGGCCGCTTCCTGTGGAAGAAGGGCGACGGCTTCGTCATCGACGGCTTCGGGCCCGATGGCGTGGCCTCGACGGTGAGCGACGTGACGCGCGGCGTGGTGCGCCTGCAGACGGGCTACCTCTATCACTACGCCTTCGTCATGATGATCGGCGTGGCCATCCTGATTTCCTGGTTCGCATTCGGGGGCGCACACTGATGAGCTGGCCCATCCTCTCGGTCGTCACATTCCTGCCGCTTGTTGGCGTGGCCTTCATCCTGGCGCTGCGCGGCGATGACGAAACCGCCATCCGCCAGACGCGGCTGATCGCGCTGTGGACCACGGTCTTCACCTTCCTGCTGTCGCTGCTCATCTGGATCAACTTCGACGCGGCGGCGCCCGGCTTCCAGTTCGTCGAGAAGCATGCCTGGCTTGGCGGCGCGGCCTCCTACCAGATGGGCGTCGACGGCATCTCCATGCCTTTCGTGATCCTCACCACGTTCCTGATGCCGATCTGCATTCTCGCGTCCTGGCACGTCACCAAGCGGGTGCGCGAATACATGATCGCCTTCCTGGTGCTGGAGACGCTGATGGTCGGCGTGTTCTGCGCACTCGATCTGGTGCTCTTCTACCTCTTCTTCGAGGCCGGCCTGATCCCGATGTTCCTGATCATCGGCATCTGGGGCGGGCCGCGGCGCGTCTATGCCAGCTTCAAGTTCTTCCTCTACACGCTGCTCGGTTCGGTGCTGATGCTGCTGGCCATAATCTATATGTACTGGACAGCCGGTACGACCGACATCGCCGCACTGCTCACCAATCCCGTCTTCACGCCCGAAGCGCAGAAATGGCTATGGCTGGCCTTCTTCGCCTCCTTCGCGGTAAAGATGCCGATGTGGCCGGTGCACACCTGGCTTCCCGACGCGCATGTGGAGGCGCCGACCGCGGGTTCGGTGATCTTGGCCGCCATCCTCCTGAAGATGGGCGGCTATGGTTTCCTGCGCTTCTCGCTGCCCATGTTTCCGGATGCCAGCCTCTATTTCCAGGACTTCGTCTTCGTGCTCTCGGTCATCGCCATCGTCTACACCTCGCTGGTGGCGCTGATGCAGGAGGACATGAAGAAGCTGATTGCCTATTCCTCGGTAGCGCACATGGGTTTCGTGACCATGGGCATCTTCTCGCTCAACCGCCAGGGCATCGACGGCGCCATGTTCCAGATGATCAGCCACGGGCTGGTTTCGGGCGCGCTCTTCCTCTGCGTCGGCGTGGTCTATGACCGCATGCACACGCGCGAGATCGCCGCCTATGGCGGGCTGGTGAAGACCATGCCGCTCTTTGCCTTCACCTTCATGGTCTTCACAATGGCCAATGTGGGCCTGCCGGGCACCTCCGGTTTCGTAGGCGAATTCCTGTCGCTGCTCGGTGCATTCCAGGCGAATACCTGGGTGGCCTTCTTCGCCACCACGGGCGTCATCCTCTCGGCAGCCTATGCCCTCTGGCTCTACCGCCGCGTGGTCTTCGGCAAGCTGGAGAAGCCGGCGCTGATGCATCTGCCGGATATGACACCGCGCGAACTGGCGACGCTGGCGCCGCTGGTGGTGCTCACCATCTTCTTCGGCGCCTATCCCGCGCCCATCCTCGATATCTTCGGGGCCTCCGTCGAAACCCTCATCAAGCCTTTGCAGCAGGCGGCCGCCGCGGCGGAAGCGCTGGCCACGGCTTCGTTGCAGTAAGGATCCGCCATGACGCTTCTTCAACATGCCGATGCCGTCGCGGCCCTGCCAGAGATCGTTCTGGCGGTGCTGGCCATGGCGCTGCTCATGGTCGGGGTCTTCCGCAAGAGCGACTCCGCTGACGCCATCACGCTGGGTGCCATCGTGTCGCTGGCGCTGGTTGCAGCCCTGGTGATCTGGGGTGGGGAGGGGCGGCAGACCGCCTTCGGCGGTGCCTTTGTGGTCGACACCTTCGCCCGCGTGATGAAGGTGCTGGCGCTCTTCGGTTCGGCTGTCGCCATCGTGCTGTCGGTGCAGTTCATGAAGCGCGACCGTTCGGAGCGCTTCGAGTTTCCGGTCCTCATCCTGCTCTCGGTCGTCGGCATGATGACCATGATCTCGGCCAACAACCTGATCGCCCTCTACATGGGCCTGGAGCTGCAGTCGCTGGCGCTCTATGTGGTGGCGGCCATCAACCGCGACAGCGCCCGGGCATCGGAAGCGGGCCTCAAGTATTTCGTGCTGGGCGCGCTGTCCTCCGGCATGCTGCTTTACGGCGCCTCGCTGGTCTATGGCTTCACCGGCACCACGGCCTTCCCGCAGATCGCGGAGGTTCTCTCCCATGGTGGCGAACACGGCACCAGCCTGGG
>JAPLOT010000119.1 GCA_026400595.1 Alphaproteobacteria bacterium
TTAGCTCGGGTAGACCGCCTTCGGATCGAAGAACCGGTGCTGGTCGACGAACACGAGGCGCCCCTTTTCGACGCGCCGATAGAAGCAGCTGCGCCGGCCAGTGTGGCAGGCCGCGCCGCGGCCGATCTGCCGGGCCTTCACCTGCAGCACGTCCTGATCGCAATCGGTAAGGACTTCGGTGACCTCGAGCAGTTCGCCGGATGTCTCGCCCTTTTTCCAGAGTGCCTGGCGCGAGCGGCTCCAGAAATGAGCATATCCGGTGTCCAGCGTCAGGCGAAGCGCCTCTGCGGTCATGTGGGCGAACATCAGCACGGTACCATCGCTCGAATCGGTGACGATGGCCGGTATGAGGCCTTCGGAATCGTACCTCGGCTGAAACGTCTCCGTCTCGTCGAGGCTGTCCGCCATCAGAGCGAAAAGCCGCCCGAAGGCGCGCGAACCAGTTCCATGAAGCGCGCCTGCAGGACGGGGTTCGACTTGAACTCGCCGGAAAACTGGGTGGTGATGGTCGCCACGTTACGCTTGCCGATGCCCCGCATCGACATGCAGGTATGCACCGCCTCGATGAGCACCGCGACGCCGCGCGGCTGAAGCGCGTTCATGATGGCATTGGCGATCTGGGCGGTCATGGTCTCCTGGGTCTGCAGGCGGCGGGCATAGATTTCCACCACACGGGCCAGCTTGGAGATACCCACGACCGACTTGGTCGGAAGGTAGGCGACATGGGCGCGCCCGACGAAGGGAGCGATATGGTGTTCGCAGTGCGAGTAGAACTCGATGTCGCGCAGCAGACAGGGCCTCGGCCGGATCATCTTCGTAGCCGCTGAAATACTCGCGGAAGGCCTTGGCCACTCGCTTCGGGGTATCGAGCAGGCCTTCGCGGTCCGGGTCGTCCCCGGCCCAGGCGAGCAGGACCCGGACGGCGGCCTCGGCTTCCTCCTGGCTGGGGCGCTTGACCGGCTTCAGCGGGATCTTCTTGATGATGGCGTCCATTGGTCCTGACTTTACTCGCAAACCGTGTCTCGATAACAGCTTCCGCAGGACTGTCGCCCGGCGAAGGCATGGCTCCGGCCTTGCGGCCGACCTTCCGGGGCCCCCATATCATGGCTGGTCCCTTCAGGGCAAACCGGCAAACGCCGCGCTTGCCGCAGAATGCGGAAGGATTAGGATATCGGAATGATCGACGACATCTACAACCGGAAGATTCTGGGGTTCGCGGCAGATATTCCGCGGTTGCAGAGGCTGGCCGCGCCGGACGCAACGGCCGTTGCCCATTCCCGCCTTTGCGGCTCGAAAGTGACCGTGGACCTGAAAATGAAGGATGGTGTCGTGACGGACTTCGGGCATGAGGTGAAGGCCTGTGCGCTTGGCCAGGCCTCGTCCTCGATCATGGCCCGCCATGTGGTCGGGTCGAGTGCCGCCGAGCTTCGCGATCTTCGGGACCAGATGCACCGGATGCTGAAGGAGGAGGGGCCCCCACCCGGTGGCAAATGGTCCGATCTGGAGGCGCTGGTGCCCGTGCGGAACTTCAAGGCACGCCATGCCTCGACCCTTCTCACCTTCGATGCCGTCGCCGACGCGGTGGGGTAGATCGAGGCAAAGGGCAGGGAGCTGGCCCATGGCTGACAATAGGCCGGCCGCCCTTCGCGCTGCGGAGCTTCCCGCCCTGACTGCGACCATCTATCCGTCGGCCTTCGCCAAGGCTCTGGAGGGGCGGAGTAAGCGCGCTCTGGGCGATTCCTTCGGACTGACCCAGTTCGGTGTCAACTACACGGTC
>JAPLOT010000104.1 GCA_026400595.1 Alphaproteobacteria bacterium
CGGTAATGGCGTCAGCGCGCGCCAGTCCAAACGGGGCAAGAGCAATGACAGCAATGACGATGAGCAAGCGCCGCATGTAGCCTCCTGCGGAGTGATGTCGAGGTAAGGATATACGGGACCGCCGTTCCACCGGTTTCGTGTGTGCGGCGCACAATCATCGGCACGGAAGAAGAATATTTCCGATCAGCACCTTAGTCGCACTTGACGGTCCGGGATTGTCGGTTGAGTATGCGCACGGCGAAGACAAGTCCCCGGGAAACACTGAGAGGCGCCGGTCATTGACCGGGCATGATCGGTTTCGGCCGGGGCGGTATGGGAGGAGAGGTCGATGCCGGCTATTTCGATGAAAGTGAACGGTCAGGCGGTGTGTGGCGAAGTCGAAGGCCGCACCCTGCTGGTGGAGTTCCTGCGGGACAAGCTTGGTCTTACGGGCACACATGTGGGCTGTGACACCAGCCAGTGCGGTGCCTGCGTGGTCCATGTCGACGGCAAAGCCGTGAAGTCCTGCACGGCGCTCGCCATTGCCTGTGCCGATGCCGATGTGGTGACGATCGAGGGTCTCGCCAAGAACGGCAAGCTGCATCCGATGCAGGAAGCCTTCCGCGAGCATCATGGCCTGCAGTGCGGCTTCTGCACCCCCGGCATGATCATGGCCGCGGTCGACATGGTGAAGCGGCTGGGCAAGAAGCTGGATGAGGACACCATCCGTCACGAGCTCGAGGGCAACATCTGCCGGTGCACCGGCTATCACAACATCGTCGCCGCCGTGAAGGCTGGCGCGGCCAGCATGTAAGGGAGATCGCAATGAACGATACCGGAATCGGCGCACGCGTCAGGCGCAAGGAAGATCACCGCTTCATTACCGGCAAAGGGCAGTACACGGACGATATCAATCTTCCGAAGCAGACCTATGCCTATTTCGTGCGCAGCCCGCACGCCCATGCCACCATCAAGTCGATCAACACCGCCAAGGCGAAGAAGATCCCCGGCGTGGTCGGCATCTTCACCGGAGAGGACGTCGCCAAGGACAAGCTCGGCGGGCTGATCTGTGGCTGGATGATCCACTCCAAGGACGGCTCTCCCATGAAGGCCGGCCCGCATCCGGTCCTCGCCCAGGGCAAGGTTCGTTACGTCGGCGACCATGTCGCCCTCGTGGTGGCGGAGACAAAGGAGATCGCCAAGGCCGCGGCGGCCGCGGTGCAGGTGAGTTACGGCGTACTGCCCCACGTCGTGGACGTGGCCGATGCCATGAAATCCAAGGCCCAGATCCATGAGGTGGCCCCCGACAACCGGGTGTTCAACTGGTCGATCGGCGACGAGGCGGCAACCGACGCCGCCTTCCGCAACGCGGCCCATGTCACCAAGATCGATCTGGTGAACAACCGCCTGATCCCCAATGCCATGGAGCCCCGCGCCGCGATCGGCTCCTACGATACAGGCAGCGAGAACTATACGCTCTATACCACCAGCCAGAATCCGCATGTCGCGCGTCTCGTGATTTCGGCCTTCCATGGGCTGGCCCCGGAGCACAAGCTTCGCGTCATCGCACCGGACGTGGGTGGCGGCTTCGGCTCGAAGATCTTCATCTATGCCGAGGAAGTGGCCTGCGTCTGGGCCTCGAAGCATATTGGCGGACGCCCGATCAAGTGGACGGCCGAGCGCAGCGAGAGCTTCCTCGCCGATGCCCATGGCCGTGACCATGTCACCCATGCCGAGCTTGCTACCGATGCGAGCGGCAAGATCGTCGGGATGAAGGTACACACCAAGGCAGCGATGGGCGCCTATCTGTCGACCTTCGCCTCCTGCGTGCCGACCTATCTCTATGCCACGCTGCTGTCGGGGCAATACAACATCCCGGCGATCTATGCCGAAGTGGATGCGATCTACACCAACACCGCTCCGGTCGACGCCTATCGCGGCGCCGGCCGCCCGGAGGCCACCTATGTGGTCGAGCGCATCGTGGAAACCGCAGCGCGCGAGCTGAAGATCGATCCGGCGGAATTCCGCCGCCGGAACTTCGTCACATCCTTCCCTCACCAGACGCCAGTGATCATGTGCTACGACGCGGGCGACTATCCCGCTGCCCTGGACAAGGCGCTTGAGATCGCCGACTACAAGAACTTCGGCGAGCGCAAGTCGGCTTCGGCCCGGAAAGGCAAGCTGCGCGGCATCGGCTTCTCGGCCTATATCGAGGCCTGCGGCATCGCGCCGTCGGCGGCGATCGGCTCGCTGGGTGCGGGTGTGGGTCTGTGGGAATCGGCGGAAGTGCGTGTGAATCCCGTTGGCACCGTCGAGATCCTCACCGGCTCGCACAGCCACGGCCAGGGCCATGAGACGACCTTCGCCCAGCTGGTCTCCGACCGGCTTGGCGTCGACATCAACAATGTGTCCATCGTCCATGGTGACACCGACAAGGTGCAGTTCGGCATGGGCACCTATGGCTCGCGGTCGGGCGCGGTGGGCATGACCGCCATCTCCAAGGCGCTCGACAAGATCGAGGCCAAGGCCAAGCGCGTTGCCGCAGCGGTCATGGAAGCCGCCGTCGATGACGTGGAGTTCAAGAACGGCAGCTTTACCGTCAAGGGCACGGACAAGAAGATGGCCTTCGGCGAAGTTGCTCTCTCGGCCTATGTGGCGCACAAGTTCAACTCGGCGGAGATCGAGCCGGGCCTCAAGGAAAGTGCCTTCCACGACCCGTCGAACTTCGTGTTCCCGGCCGGTGTGCACATCTGCGAGGTCGAGGTGGATGCGGATACCGGCGTCACGACGGTCGCCAACTACGTGGCGGTGGATGACTTCGGCAACATCATCAACCCGATGATCGTCGAGGGCCAGGTCCATGGCGGCATCGTCCAGGGGATCGGACAGGCGCTTGCGGAAGGCTGCGTCTACGACAAGGAGTCCGGCCAGCTCATGACCGGTTCCTACATGGACTACCAGATGCCGCGCGCGGCAGATGTTCCCTCGTTCAAGCTCGATTTCACCTGCACGCCCTGTCCGAGCAACCCGCTCGGCATGAAGGGGTGCGGCGAAGCCGGCGCCATTGCCTCTCCGGCGGCGGTGATGAACGCGGTGACCGATGCGCTCGGCTTGCGCGACGTGCCCATGCCGGCAACGCCGCAGGTGGTCTGGAAGGCCATGCAACCCATGAAGAAGGCTGCGGAATAAGGTTCGGGAGGACCCAAGATGGAAAACTTCAACTACGTTCGTCCGGCCAAGGTGGCAGATGCCGTCAAGGCGATGAAGAAGGCCAAGGATGGCAAGTATCTCGCCGGAGGGCATACACTGCTTCCGACGCTGAAGCAGGGGCTTGCGGCCCCGACCGATATCGTCGACCTGTCCGGCCTCAAGAACGCCGGCGTCAAGGTCGGCGCCAAGTCGGTGACCATCGGCGCGGGCACGACCCATGCCGAGGTGGCCGGCAGCAAGGACCTTAGGAAGGCCATCCCCGGCCTTGCCAAGCTTGCGGGCGGAATCGGCGATCCGCATGTGCGGCACCGGGGTACGATCGGCGGGTCGCTTGCCAACAACGACCCGGCGGCCGACTATCCGGCCGCTGCTCTGGGCCTCGGCGCCACGATCCATACCTCTGACCGCAAGATTCCGGCTGAAAAGTACTTCACCGGCATGTTCTCAACCGCCCTCAAGGGTTCGGAGATCGTCACTGCGGTGGAGTTCCCGGTTCCGAAGAAGAGCGGCTATGCCAAGTTCCCCAACCCGGCCTCGCTCTATGCCATGGTTGGCGTCTTCGTGGCACAGCTGGCGGACGGCTCGGTCCGCGTGGCGGTGACCGGCGCAGGCCCGGGCGTGTTCCGCGCGCCCGAGCTGGAGGCGGCGCTTGCCAAGAACTTCTCGGCGAAGGCGCTGGACGGCATTGCGGTCAAGGCCAAGGGCCTGAACAGCGACATGCATGCCTCGGCGGAATACCGTGCACATTTGATCACGGTCATGGCGAAGCGGGCCGTGGAAGCGGCGAAGTAAGCTTCGGCGCGCGTTTGTTTGGGAACCCGCGGGCGCAATCTCGCGGGTTCTTCATTTCGTAGGGAAGCATCATGGCCCAGTTGCCCACATCGATCGACGAAACCCTCACGCAGCTGCGCTCGACCGGCTACGTGGCAGGGCGCGATCTGGCGACGGTGGTATTTCTCAGCCTGCGCATGGGGCGTCCGCTCTTCCTCGAAGGCGAGGCGGGAGTGGGCAAGACCGAAATCGCCAAGGTGCTGGCAGACGTGCTCGGCCGCCGGTTGATCCGCCTGCAGTGCTACGAGGGCCTGGACGTCAATTCCGCCGTCTACGAGTGGAACTACTCCGCGCAGATGATCGAGATCCGGCTGGCGGAGGCCGCGG
>JAPLOT010000089.1 GCA_026400595.1 Alphaproteobacteria bacterium
GCAGCCGCCATTCTTGCTCAACTCCTGCGGCGCCGGGGTATTGGTGCGCAGAGCTTGACTTCCGAAGATGTGGCACCCAGCAAACTGCCGCAACTAGACATGGCAGGAGTTCGCATCATAGTTCTCTCTTACATGAACCAGGACTCAACTACCCATGCAAAATACCTAGTGCGGCGTCTTCGCCGCAGAGCCGCGGCAACAAGCATTATGCTCGGGTTTTGGTCGTTAACTTCAGAGGCGCTGATACAACGCAAAGTTCTTGATGAGACACGGGCCGACCTTGTGACCCTCTCGTTGAGGGATGCAATTAAACAAATCACTTCTGCTACTACCGAGAAGGGGGAGAAGTGAGCAAATACAGATGCACTATTGAAGACAGGCAATCTTCATCAATAGCTTGCGGAGCGTCTCGCGCTAGAGCAGTCCAATAAGCACATGTGAGAAGACATGATCTATCGTGAATAGAACCAGCTTCCAATTGGGGTTCCAGCTAACTGCTGCTTATTGATCAGGCAGATGTGAGAGCTGAAAAGCCGGAAGCTTTACTTCTGGTGTTGGCCCATCACTACCGATCGGTGAAGGCCGCCCGTGTACTGCTTTCTGGCGCAATGCGGACACAGCGAATTCATGACTGCACGCTGCGGATTACACTCGATCGTCGGCAAGGAACGACCATAGTCCGGGCAGATCCGTGGCGGTTACAGTGCTTGGCGACAGCCGCAGTCGACTGAAGTCCGGCATAAAGTCGCGCAACGTCGAGCGGCACACGAAAGTCCAGTTTCCGTCCGAACCCAGTAACTCCAGAATTCGAAGGAGACGGCCCCTATCGAACCGCCAGCCGCCTCCTGGTTTGTTGACCCGCTCTCGCGCGCGCGAGGGACTGAAACGGCTTCCTCCCGCTTCCTATGTGCTTCCTGTTCCGATCAAAAAAAGGAACGAGATGATGTTAAGTAGTTGATTCGATTGGCGCACCCGACAGGATTCGAACCTGTGACCTCTGCCTTCGGAGGGCAGCACTCTATCCAGCTGAGCTACGGGTGCCTGGGCGCCGGAGGGCTTCTATAGCTCAAGGCTGGGGCGATCCGCAATGCCGTCCGGACTGGCCATGGCTTGGCGGCCCCGCTATGGAGGCCTGCGCACAGGCGAGGAGGCTCCGGCGATGAAAGCGGCGATGTTCGAGGCCTTCCGGGCGCCGCTCGCGATCCGCAGCGTGGCGGACCCCGCCTGCCCCGCCGACGGCGTTGTCGTGAAGGTCGAGGCCTGCGGCGTGTGCCGGTCCGACTGGCATGCCTGGCGCGGCTCCGATCCCGACGTTTCGGCCCCGCATGTGCCAGGCCACGAGTTTGCAGGCATCGTCGTGGCGGCCGGATCCGCCGTCACGCGCTTCCGGCCCGGCGACCGGGTGACGGCGCCCTTCATCATCGCCTGCGGCGCCTGCCCCGATTGCCTGGGCGGCGATGCGACCGTCTGCAACATGCAATATGTGGTGGGCTTCTCCGGCTGGGGGGCCTTCGCCGAGGCCATCGCCGTGCCGCGCGCCGACTACAATCTGGTGCGCCTGCCCGACGCGATGGGCTTCGATGTGGCCGCAGCCATGGGCTGCCGTCTGACCACCGCCTTCCGGGGACTTGCCGACCGCGCCCGCCTCGTACCCGGCGAATGGCTGGCCGTGCATGGCTGCGGCGGGGTGGGGTTGTCGGCAGTGATGATCGGCGCCGCCATGGGCGCGCAGGTGCTGGCCATCGACGTGAACCGGCAGGCGCTGGACCTTGCGCAGGCGCTGGGTGCCACCGCCCTGCTCGATGCCTCAGGCGGGCAGGACGTGGCGCTGGCCGTGCGCGAGATCACCGGCGGCGGCGCCCATGTCTCGATCGATGCGCTTGGCATCACGGCGACCTTTCATAATTCGATCCGCGGCCTCCGCAAACTGGGCCGGCACGTGCAGATCGGCATGCCGCTCGAAGAGCATGCGACACCCCCCGTGCCGCTGCTCGAAACCGTCTATGCCCGCCAGATCAGCATCCTGGGAACCCGCGGCATCGCCGCCAGCCGCTTTCCCGCCCTGCTCGGCATGATCGCCAGCGGACGGCTGGACCCCGGCCGGATGATCGCCCGGCGCATTCCGCTCTCGGCAGCCGGTGCGGCGCTGGCGGAGATGAACGGCTACGGCGCGGCCGGGGTCACGGTCATCACAAACCTTGCCGGCTGACTGGCCCGAAGCCTGCACATCTCCCTCCCAAGCCATGAAACCTGTCCCGTTCCGGGACGGAACCGGGAGTCCGACATGTCCGCTGCCGCCGCTTCATCACGAATCGACTGGGTCGACTATGCCAAGGGCCTTTGCATCATTCTCGTGGTCATGATGCATTCGACGCTGGGCGTGGAAAAGGCTACTGGCCAGCTCTCATGGATGCACGAGGTGGTGGAATGGGCCCGGCCCTTCCGCATGCCCGACTTCTTCCTGATCTCCGGCCTGTTCCTCGCGAGCCGCATCGACCGGCCCTGGCGCAGCTACCTCGACGGCAAGGTGCTTCATTTCGCCTACTTCTATGCCTTGTGGGTGACGATCCAGTTCGCCGCCAAGGGCTATGGCCTTGCCCAGGAGCTGGGCCTAGCCGGCGCGCTGCAGGCCTATCTCATGAGCTTCATCCAGCCCTTCGGCACGTTGTGGTTCATCTATCTGCTGCCGGTCTTCTTCGTGGTGGCGAAGCTGCTGCGGCCGGTGCCGCCGCTGGCCGTCTTCCTGGCAGCCGCGGTGCTGCAGATGGGTCAGATCCATACCGGCTGGCTGGTGATCGACGAGTTCGCCAACCGCTTCGTCTATTTCTTCGCCGGCTACTGGCTGGCCCCGCAGGTCTTCCGCTTCGCCGAAGCCGTCGCGGCGCGGCCGGTCAGGGACGTGGCGCTCGCCTTTGCGGCCTGGGCCGCGATCAACACCGCCTCCGTGCTGCAGGGCTGGGCCACGCTGCCCGGCGTCGCGCTGGCGCTGGGCTTCATGGGTGCTGCCGCCGTGGTGACGGTCGGCGTCATGCTGTCCAAGACGCGGCTTGCCGAACCCGTCAGATATGCCGGCGAGAACTCCATCGTCATCTATCTCGCCTTCTTCCTCTTCATGGCGGCGACCCGCGCGGTGCTGCTGAGGCTCATGCCCGGACTCGACCTGGGACTCGTCGCGCTCATCGTCACGGCGGCCGGCGTCATCGGTCCTGTGTTGATGTTCTGGGCCGTACGCAAGACGCCGCTGGCTTTCCTGTTCCGCCGCCCGCAATGGGCGAGGCTGGCATCACCCGGACGCCGGTGGCATAGTGCGCCGCATGGCCAGACAGCAAACTCTGAAGCCCGGTGACCATCTCTATCTGATCGACGGTTCCGGCTACATCTTCCGCGCCTACCATGCGCTGCCGCCGCTCACCCGCAAGTCCGATGGCCTGCCGGTGGGTGCGGTGCAGGGCTTCTGCAACATGCTGTGGAAGCTGCTGAAGGACACCAATGCGGGACAGAAGCCCACGCATCTTGCGGTGATCTTCGACAAGTCATCCAAGACCTTCCGGAACGACATCTATCCCGGCTACAAGGCGCAGCGTCCAGAGCCGCCGGCCGATCTCCGCCCGCAGTTCGGACTGATCAAGCAGGCGACCCGCGCCTTCAACGTGCCCGCCATCGAGCAGGACAATTTCGAGGCCGACGATCTCATCGCCACCTATGCGCGCCAGGCGGTGGAGGCCGGCGCCACCTGCCGCATCGTCTCTTCCGACAAGGACCTGATGCAGCTGATCCGCCCCGGCGTGACGCTCTACGACACGATGAAGGACCGCGACGTGGGCGAGGCCGCGGTGCTGGAAAAGTTCGGCGTGACGCCCGACAAGGTGATCGACGTGCAGTCGCTGGCTGGCGACTCTGTTGACAATGTGCCGGGCGTGCCGGGGATCGGCGTGAAGACGGCCGCACAGCTCCTCGCGGAATATGGCGATCTCGAAACTCTGCTGGCGCGCGCCCCCGAGATCAAGCAGCAGAAGCGGCGTGAGAATCTGATTCAGTTCGCCGAGCAGGCGCGCATCTCCAAGCAGCTGGTGACACTCGACGACCAGGTGCCGGTGGAGCACGACGTCAGCGATTTCGCGGTCGATCAGCCAAGGGCCTCCCAGCTCATCGGCTTCCTCAAGGCCCTGGAGTTCACCAGCTTCACCAAGAAGGTGGCAGGCGAACTCGACGCCGACATGGCGGCGATCGAGCCTGCGCCGGTGGAGATTTCCTTCTGGCCGCCGGAGGGCGGCGAGACCGTGGCGGACGGCACAAAGGCAGAAGCGGCGCCGCGGCCGTCGCGCAGCGCTCCCAAGGCGGAGACTGTGCCGCCCGCGCCGTCGGCCAGCGACGACGCGCTCAAGACCATCCCATTCCGCCACCAGGACTACGAGACGGTGACCGATCTTGAAGCGCTCGAGCGCTGGATCGCGGAGGCGAGCGCCCAAGGCTATCTCGCCGTCGACACCGAGACCGATGCGCTGGATTCGATGCAGGCCAATCTGGTGGGCGTGTCGCTGGCCACCGCACCCGGCAAGGCCTGCTACATTCCGCTGGGCCACAAGGCCTCAGTGGCCGGTTCCGGCAAGTCGGCGGTGAGCTTCGACCGCGTGGAGCTGCGCCGCGCCACCGACTATGCGGCGGAAGACGCCGACGTGACGCTGCGGCTCTGGCTGCTGCTCAAGCCGCGTCTCGCGGCCATGGGCAAGCGCACCGTCTACGAGACCCTGGAGCGGCCGCTGGTGCCGGTTCTGGCACGCATGGAGATGGCCGGCATCATCGTCGACCCCGACGTGCTGAAGCGGCTCTCGAACGAGTTCGCCACGGCGGCAGCTGCGATCGAGACGCAGGTCTACGCGCTGGCGGGTGAACGCTTCAACATCGGTTCGCCCAAGCAACTGGGCGACATGCTCTATGGCCGCATGGGCCTACCGGGCGGCCGCAAGACGGCTACCGGCGCCTGGTCGACCGACTCCGACGCGCTGGAGGATCTCGCGGGCCAGGGCGTGGAGCTGGCCCGGCGCGTGCTCGACTGGCGGCAATTGTCCAAGCTGCGCTCGACCTATACCGACGCGCTGCCGGGCTACATCAACCCGCAGACCGGCCGCGTCCACACCAGCTACTCGATGGCGGCAACCTCCACCGGCCGTCTCGCCTCGACCGAGCCCAACATGCAGAACATCCCGGTGCGTACCGAGGAAGGCCGCAAGATCCGCGCCGCCTTCGTGGCGCCATCCGGTTCGAAGCTCATCAGCGCCGACTACAGCCAGATCGAACTGCGCGTGCTGGCCCATGTGGCCGATATCCCGCAGCTGAAAAAGGCCTTCGCGGACGGCATCGACATCCACGCCATGACGGCGAGCGAAATGTTCGGCGTGCCCGTCAAGGGCATGGACCCGATGGTGCGGCGGCGCGCCAAGGCGATCAACTTCGGAATCATCTACGGCATCTCGGCCTTCGGCCTGGCCAACCAGCTGGGCATCAGCCGCGAGGAGGCGGGCAACTACATCAAGACCTACTTCACGCGCTTTCCCGGCATTCGCGATTACATGGAAGCAACGAAAAAGGCGGCGCGGGAGCAAGGCTATGTCGAGACCATCTTCGGGCGGCGCTGCCATTTCCCGCGCATCAATTCGCCCAATCCCTCCGAGCGCGCCTTCCTCGAACGCGCCGCCATCAATGCGCCCATCCAGGGTGCGGCCGCCGACATCATCCGCCGTGCCATGATCCGCATGGACGATGCGCTGGCCCATGCCAAGGGAGCCGGCGGTGCAGCTCACCGTGCCGCTGCAGGTGGATGCGCGCGCCGCGCAGAACTGGGAAGAGGCGCATTGAGCACGAGCATCTACACAAGCCTGGGCCTTGCCCCCATCATCAATGCCAAGGGTCCGGCCACGCGCCTGTCCGGCGGAATCATGCGGCCAGAGGTGGCTGCAGCCATGGTCGAGGCCTCGCAGCACTGCGTCGACATCGCGGAACTTCAGGCCGCGGCGTCGCGCGAGATCGCAAAGGCCACGGGCGCAGAAGCGGGCTATGTGGCCTCCGGCGCCTCGGCCTGCCTGCTGCTTGCCACCGCGGCCTGCATCACCGGACTGGATCCCGGCCGCATGGCCAGGCTTCCCGACACCCGCGGCCTGCGCAACGAAGTGATCATGGTGCGCAGCCAACGCAACTTCTATGACCACGCGGTGCGCGCGGCAGGCGCGACCATCGTCGAAGTGGGGTTGCCTGACCGCTATGCCGGTGCAGGCGTTCGCGATGCCGAAGTCTGGGAAGTCGAGGACGCGATCACCGAGAAGACGGCAGCAATCTTCTATGTGGCCGATGCCGCCGCGCAGCCACCGCTGAGGGACGTGTGCAAGCTGGCGCGCCGCCGCAGGATCCCGGTGATCGTCGATGCCGCGGCACAGCTGCCGCCGCAGTCCAATCTCAAGCGCTTCATCCGCGACGGTGCCGACCTCGTGGCCTTCTCCGGCGGCAAGGCGCTGGGCGGTCCGCAGGCCAGCGGCATCCTGTGCGGCCGGCGCGACCTCATCATGGCGGCCGCCCTCCAGCACCTCGATCTCGACGTCTACTGGGACATGTGGACACCCCCGCCCACGCTGATCGACAAACGCAGGCTGAAAGGCGCGCCGCAGCATGGCATCGGCCGCAGCTGCAAGGCGGGCACGGAGGAGAACGCCGGTCTGCTGACGGCCCTCAGGCTCTTCGTCGCGGAAGGCGACAAGGTCCGCCATGCCAGATGGCTGGCCCTGCTTCAAACGGTTCAGAGCGGACTCGGGCGAACGAAGGGTATGGTCCTAAGCTTGTCTGGCGCGGAGGATACGGGTGCGGTGCCGTCCCTGCAGCTGTCGTTCCAGGAGGAGGGGCGCGCAGCCGAAGTGGCCTTGCTACTGCAAAGCCAATCGCCTGCCATTCATGTTGATGCGTTCCTCCGTGAGCGGAACATATTGACCGTCAATCCAATGTGTCTCATCGAGGCACAGATCGGTTCCCTTGTCCGCGGCTTGCGGAAGGCTGTCCTGACTTGACCGCGTCGAACGGCGCCGCAATCGACGCGGTGGCGGACCTCGCGGGCCAGTGCTCCACAGACATTCCGGCCTCGGCACGGGCCATGGCAACGCTCTCGCTGTTCGACTGGTGCGTGGTGGCATTGGCCGGCACCGGACAACCGGTCAGCCGCATCATCCGCGACCTGGTCCTGGACGAGGGCGGGAGGCCCACTGCGAGTGTCATCGGCGCGGCACGCAAGGTACCGCCGCGCGCTGCCGCCCTGGCCAACGGCACGATCTCCCACGCGCTTGACTATGATGACACGCACTTCGCCCATGTGGGCCACCCGTCCGTGGCCATCCTTCCCGCAGCGCTCGCGCTGGCGGAGGATCGTGATGCAAGTGCCGCTGCACTGCGCGACGCCTTCCTGCTAGGGGCCGAGGCCTCGATCCGGATCGGCATGGTACTGGGCCGCGAGCATTACGAGCGCGGCTTTCACCAGACCGCGACGGCCGGGGCCTTCGGCGCCACGGTTGCGGCGGGCCGTGTCATCGGCCTGGCGCCCGCCCAGATGCGCAGCGCGCTCAGCATCGTGAGCACGCGGGCCTCGGGCCTCAAGTCGCAGTTCGGGACCATGGGCAAGCCCTACAATGCCGGAATTGCGGCGAGCAATGGCGTGGAAGCCGCCCTGCTGGCGGAGCGCGGCTTCATCTCCTGCGACGACGGCCTTGGCGCGGCTCAGGGCTTCCTCGCCACGCATGCCGCAACCGCTGCGGACTGGCCTGCGGTGGGAGGCTTTCTCTTCGAGGACATCAAGCACAAGTTCCATGCCTGCTGCCATGGAGCTCACGCGATGATCGAAGCCCTGCAGAAGCTCATGACGCAGCGAGCAATCGCACCCGATGCGGTCGCAAGCATCGTGGTGCGCGTCAGTCCGCGCTGGCTGAAGGTCTGCGACATCAAGGCGCCGCGCAGCGGGCTGGAGATCAAGTTCAGCTATGCCTACCTCGCCGCCATGGTCCTGAGCGGCATCGACACGGCGGCGGATCATTCCTATGCCGATGCGGCGTGCGACAGCGCAGCGCTGCGGCGGCTGTCGCAGCGGGTCACCGTGGTGGGCGATGCGCACATCAGCGATACGGAGACCGAAGTCGCGCTCACGCTGCCGGACGGGCTCCGCGTGACCGGGCGCCACGATCTGTCCGTCCGCCACGCCCCCGAGGTTATCGCCAATGGGCTCCGCCGCAAGGCAAGGGCCCTGCTGGGCGATGAGCGGGCGGAGGCGATCTGGACCAGCATTGCCGGGATCGACGCGCGCTCCGCGCGCGATCTTGCGGCTCTGTTGCGCGGCTAGCTCAGCCGGGGATCTTGCCCTCGGGCGTCATGCGGTCAACCGCCTCGGGCAGGATCTTGGAGAGCCGGGCCAGAAGTTCCTGCCGGGTGAGGCCGGTCTGCCGCACCAGGCTGTCGATGAGATCGCCCCCGAGAGCCGATTCGAGACTGCTTTCCGTGATCGGCGTGTTGGGCCCGGTCGAGACCCAGGAGTCGGCCGTCTCCCCGTGCCCGGTGGTCTTGAAATGGTCCACCAGCTCGCCCAATCCGCCTGTGATCTTCGTGGCGATGGGGCCGTCGCCCAGAACCTCCTTGACCTTGCCGACGGCATCGCCGGCCGCCACCGCGGGTTCCTTTCCGGTCATGCCCTTGACGAATTCGCCGATCTTGTCCCGGTTCTGATAACCCGCAATGGCAACGAGGCCCAGCAGGGCGGCAAGCGATGGCATACGATTTGACATGATATTCTCCCGATTGGCTCTGGATGGCACTCATTCTGTCACTTGGCTGGGCAAATGCAACCCGCCTGCGTTGATTGTACCTGCGCAAGGATGGTAAACATATGACGTCGCAGATCAGGGGAACATCATGGGTATCATCTGGACTATCATTATCGGGTTTGTCGTGGGTGTCATCGCCAAGTTCCTGAAGCCAGGGAACAACGAACCGTCAGGCTTCATCTTGACCACCATCCTGGGCATTGTCGGCGCCTTCGTGGCCTCTTATCTGGGCCAGGCCGTCGGAATCTATCAGGCCGGTCAGGGCGCGGGGTTCATCGGGGCCATCGTGGGCGCCGTCATCGTGCTCTGGATCTGGGGAATGCTCACCAAGAACAAGACCGTCTGACCGCCGGCCTTCCGGCCCGTTCAGCGGCGGACCTCCTGGTCCGCCGCCGATCCGACCGTGTTCCATGTCGTTTTCAGGCAATTTCCCCTGACCCGAAACGGCGATAAAGCAGCCCATCATGGCGAACCTGATCATCACCTACTGGCGCGACATTCCTTCCGCCGTCTCGGTCAAGGCCGGGCGGAAGGAGGAAAAACGCATGCTGGACAACCGCTTCATGGAGGCCATCGACATGGCCGCGATGCGCGGCGGGGCCACCAACACTGACGATTACCTGGCCGACTGGCGGCGATCCGAGCCGGTGCCGGTGGGCGACGACCTCGCCGCCGAGGTCGAGAAGGCCAAGGCCGAACTCGAAGCCCGCTTCACCCAGGATGTCATCAAGACCCTCATTGCCAATGGAGGCAAAGCCCAATGACCCATACCCTCGTCGCCTCCGCGACCCGCGAACACATCATCGGCTTCGACCGGCCCTTCACGGTGATCGGCGAGCGCATCAACCCCACGGGCCGCAAGAAACTGGCCGCCGAGATGCAGGCCGGCAATTTCGAGACGGTGATCAAGGACGCCATGGCCCAGGTGGCGGCCGGCGCCCACATCCTCGACGTGAATGCCGGCGTGACCGCGGTCAATCCCAACGAGTCCGAGCCGCCGCTGATGCGGCAGACGCTCGAGATCGTGCAGTCGATCACCGACATCCCGCTGTGCATCGATTCCTCCGTCACCTCGGCGCTGAAGGCCGGCCTCGAGACGGCCAAGGGCCGGCCGCTGGTCAATTCGGTGACCGGCGAGGAGGAGAAGCTCGAGGCCATCCTGCCGCTGGTGGCGAAGTACAATGTCGCCGTCGTCGCCATCTCCAACGACGAAACCGGCATCTCGGAAGACCCGGACGTGCGCTTCGCGGTGGCCAAGAAGATCGTCGAGCGCGCCGCCGATCATGGCATCAAGCCGCATGACATCGTGGTCGATCCCCTCGTCATGCCGATCGGCGCAATGGGCACGGCCGGCCAGCAGGTGTTCCGCCTCGTGCGCCGCCTGCGCGAGGAGCTCAAGGTGAACACCACCTGCGGCGCCTCGAACATCTCTTTCGGCATGCCGAACCGCCGCGCGCTGACCGGCTACTTCCTCGCCATGGCAGCGAGCCACGGCATGACCTCGGCCATCATGAACCCGCTGCATGACGAAGACATGCATGCCATCTTCGGCGCCAACGTGCTGAACGGCACCGACCGCCACTGCAAGTTCTGGACGCAGAAGTTCCGCGAGATGACCGCAGGCCCGTCCGCCGCCGCGCAGGCCGCGGGCGAAGTGTCGTCGAACGAGGACATCGAAGCCCGGCGCAAGGCGCGCGAGGCCCGGCGGAGGCGGTAGGAAATGCGAATGGCGCGTGGCGAATGGCGAATGGGGCGCGCGAGGATCGCGATAACCCTATTTGCTTCCGTCCCTCCATTCGCCATTCGCCATTCGCCACTCGCAACCACTTACTGACATGACCGAAACCAGCCCCCTCATCGTCTTCACGCCCTCCGGCAAGCGCGGGCGATTCCCGCTGGGCACGCCGGTGCTGCAGGCGGCGCGTGCGCTGGGGGTGGACATCGACTCGGTCTGCGGCGGCCGCGCCATCTGCGGACGTTGCCAGGTGAACGTGGGCGAAGGCGAATTCGCCAAGCACGGCATCACATCGCGCGGCTCGCATGTGTCGGAATTCTCCAAGGTCGAGGAGCGCTACGACAAGCTCCGCGGACTTGCCGCCGGACGCCGCCTCTCCTGCCAGACCAGGATCATGGGCGATCTCGTCATCGACGTGCCGCCGGAATCGCAGGTCCACAAGCAGGTCGTCCGCAAGGAGGCCGATACCCGCGCCATCGAGCTCGATCCCTGCACGCGCCTGTGCTTCATCGAGGTCGAGGAGCCGGACATGCACAAGCCCTCCTCCGATCTCGAGCGCGTCTACAAGGCGCTGGAAGATCAATGGCAGATCACCGGCCTGTCCTGCGATCTCGCCATCATCGCCGAGCTGCAGAAGGTTCTGCGCAAGGGCGAGTGGAAGATCACCGCCGCCGTGTTCTCGCGCGCGCCCGGCGGCGGCAACCGGCTGGTGGCGATCTGGCCCGGCTTCCATGACAAGGCCTATGGCATCGCCATCGATGTCGGCTCCACCACCATTGCCGCCCATCTCACCAATCTCTCGACCGGCGAGGTGGCGGCCTCTGCCGGCCTGATGAATCCGCAGATCCGCTTCGGCGAGGATCTGATGAGCCGCGTCTCCGACGTCATGATGAATCCGGGCGGCGAGAAGGAAATGACCGCCGCCATCCGCCTGGCGCTGCAGACGCTGGCGGAAGAGGTGGCCGGGCGCGCCGGGATCGCGCTCAACGACATCATGGAAGTGGTGCTGGTCGGCAATCCGGTCATGCATCACCTCTTCCTCGGTATCGATCCGACCGAACTGGGCGGTGCGCCCTTTGCGCTGGCCACCGGACTCGCGATCACCATTCCGGCGCGCGAGCTGGACCTGAGGCTCAATCCCGGCGCCTGGGCCTATGTGCTGCCCTGCATCGCGGGGCATGTCGGCGCCGACACGGCGGGCGTGGTATTGTCGGAGGCGCCGCACGAGCAGGACGAGATCATGCTCGCCGTCGATGTCGGCACCAATGCCGAGATCGTGCTGGGCTCGAAGGCGCGGCTGCTGGCCTGTTCCTCGCCCACGGGACCGGCCTTCGAAGGTGCGCAGATCTCGTCGGGCCAGCGCGCGGCGCCCGGCGCCATCGAGCGCATCCGCATTGATCCCGAAACGCTGGAGCCGCGCTACAAGGTGATCGGCTGCGATCTCTGGTCGGACGACCCGGGCTTCGAAGAGGCGGTCGCGCAGACCGGCGTCACCGGCATCTGCGGCTCGGGCATCATCGAGGCCATCGCGGAAATGTATCTCGCCGGCATCATCAACCAGGACGGCGTGGTCGACGGCGCGCTGGCGGCGCGCAGCCCGCGCATCGAGTCCTACAAGCGCACCTTCAACTATGTCATCCGGCAGCCGCGCGAGGACGGCAACGAGCCGCTGATCCGCGTGACGCAGAACGACGTGCGTGCCATCCAGCTGGCCAAGGCCGCGCTCTATGCCGGCATCCGGCTGCTGATGGACAAGCTCGGCATCGACGCGGTGGGCAAGATCCGCCTTGCCGGCGCCTTCGGCAGCCACATCGACGTGAAATACGCCATGATCCTCGGCCTCATCCCGGACTGCGACCTGCAGAAGGTGCAGAGCGCGGGCAATGCCGCCGGCACCGGTGCCCGCATCGCGCTTCTCAACGCGCGCGCGCGCGACGATATCGAACAAGTGGTGCGGCGGATCGAGAAGATCGAGACCGCGGTGGAACCCATGTTCCAGCAGCATTTCGTGGAAGCCATGGCGCTACCGCACAAGACCGCGCCTTTCCCGCATCTCGCGAAGGCGGTGACGCTGCCGGCCACCAAGGAGATCACCGCGACCGGCGAGGACGGCGGCGAACGGCGGAGGCGGCGGCGCGGCTAGCGTCGCCTTCGGTCCGCGATCGCGATTGCGGCTTCGACCGCCGCGGCAATGTCGAGCTCCGAGGTATCCAGGATCACCGCATCCTTCGCCGGCAGCAGCGGGGCCGTGACGCGCTGGCTGTCGCGCAGGTCGCGCGCCTTGATCTCGGCAAGGACATCCGCGTAGGAGGCGGCTCCCAATTCCTTCTGACGGCGCGACGCTCGCACCTCTGGCGAAGCGGTGACGTAGAGCTTCACGTCGGCATCGGGGCAGACCACGGTGCCGATGTCGCGGCCATCGAGCACGGCGCCGGGTTGCTTCCGTGCGAAGTCGCGCTGCAGGCTGAGCAAGGCGCTTCGCACCTCGGGCACCACGGCAACGATGGATGCGGCGGCGCCCACGGCCTCCGTGCGAAGATCGCGATCCGCGAATCCCGAAGGGTCGAGCGACGTGGCCGCGGCAATTGCAGCCCTCGTGTCCGCCGGGTCGCGTGCGTTGCGGATCACCGCAAGGCCCACCATGCGGTAGAGCGCACCCGTATCGAGAAAGTGATAGCCGAAGTGGGTTGCCAGGGCGCGCGCGATGGTGCCCTTGCCGGCAGCGGCGGGGCCATCGACCGCAATGATCATTGCGCCGCCGCGATCTTCGCGCCCATGCCGTTCAGCAGTCCGGTGAAGTCCGGGAAGCTGGTGGCGATGAAGCGGCTGTCGTCGACCACGGTGGCGTGCCGCGCCGCAAGCCCCATGACCAGGAAGGACATGGCGATACGATGGTCCATGTGGGTGACGACGGTGCCGCCGCCAGGCGCGCCCCCGCCCGTCACCTCCAGCCAGTCGCGGCCGGACCGGGTTGAAACGCCATTGGCCTGGAGACCCGCCTCGACAGCGGCCAGGCGGTCGCTTTCCTTGACCCTGAGTTCCTCCAGGCCCTCCATGCGGGTCGTGCCTTCGGCGAAGGAGGCGGCCACCGACAGGATCGGATATTCGTCGATCATCGACGGCGCGCGCTCCGGCGGCACACGCACCCCCTGCAGGCGTGCGTGGCGCACATGGAGATCGCCAACGTCCTCACCGCCAGCCAGCCTGCGGTTCTCGATCACGATGTCGCCGCCCATCTCGACCAGCGTATCGATCAGGCCGGTGCGGGTGGGGTTCAGCAAGATGTTCTCGATGACGATGTCCGAGCCCTCGGTGATGAGCGCCGCAACCATCGGAAAGGCGGCGGACGACGGATCGCCCGGCACGTCAAGCGATTGCGCCTTGAGCTCGTGCTGGCCCTCCAGCGCGATATGGCGGGCGCCGTCGACACGCGTGACCGCGATCTTCGCGCCGAAGCCCTGGAGCATCCGCTCCGTATGGTCGCGCGTGGGCGTCGGTTCGATCACCGTGGTGATCCCGGGCGTGTTCAATCCCGCCAGCAGCACGGCGGATTTCACCTGGGCCGAGGCGACGGGGAGCGTGTAGGTGATCGGCACCGGGTCCCGCGCACCAAGGAGCGTGAGCGGCAGGCGGCCGCCCTCGGCGGTCTCGAAGCGGGCGCCGAACTGCGCCAAAGGGGTGGTCACCCGGCCCATGGGGCGCCGGGACAGCGAGGCATCGCCCACGCAACGGGCGGTGAGCGGCGTGGTTGCCATCAGGCCCATGGCCAGCCGCACGCCGGTGCCGGAATTGCCGAAATCGAGCGCTGCCGCGGGCGACGTCAGGCCGGCCACGCCCACGCCCTGGACCCGCCAGACGCCGTCGGAACCGCGGGCGGCGGCAGCCCCCAGCGCGGTCATGGCCCGGGCGGTATTGATCACGTCCTCGGCCTCCAGAAGGCCGCGGATGACGGTCTCGCCGATGGCCACGGCACCAAACATCAGGGCCCGGTGGGACATGGACTTGTCGCCGGGAACCCGGATGCGGCCGGTGAGGCCGGATGCCCGGGCGGAACGGAGCGGAAGGGGGGCTGAACTGTGCATGGGCGCTCCGTTACACGATTGCCGCGGGGCCTGTCACCAGCCCTTTTCATTGGCTTTTGACATTACGGACGAGAAATGGCATGGAGCCCTCAATCATCACATCCAGGCCGTCGAAAGGATCAACCGTGGTCAAGGCTGAACTCGGAACCAAGCGCACGTGCCCGTCCTGCGCGGCACGATTCTACGATCTCATGAAGTCGCCCATTACTTGCCCGAAATGCGGAGCAAGTTTCCTGGCTGCTGCCATCCTGCCGTCCAAGAGCGACCTGCCGGCCTCGGCCGCCCAGGCGCCCAAGCCCCGCGTTGTCGAGGAAGACGTGATCGAGACGGCCGACGTCGAACTTGTGAGCCTCGAGGATGCGGAAGCGCCGGACGTGGCCGATGACGAGACGGCCGGCATCGAGGACGTCGATCTGGGCGAGGCCGGCGGCGAAGAGGAAGAGGACGATACCTTCCTGGTCGAAGAGGAGGAAGACGGCGACAACGTCAGCGGCCTGCTCGACGGCACGCCCGGCGGGAAAGCCGAAGACGAAGAGCCCTGAGGGCGATTTCGCTTGATTGTTGGCGGCGGCGGAACTAGTTTCCGCCCCGCTTCGCCGCCCCCAAGCGGCGTTCTGGCTGGTACGGGGTCATAGCTCAGTTGGGAGAGCGCTTGAATGGCATTCAAGAGGTCGGCGGTTCGATTCCGCCTGGCTCCACCACCACCAAAATCAACAAAGACCGGAACTGTTCGGACACGGACACGGCCGCGCCCTTTGCGCGGCCGGGTGAGGGCTCTTCTCGCGCGGCGTTGCCTGCGAACGGACGTCGACGCCTGACGCTGCGCAGCAACGCCCG
>JAPLOT010000219.1 GCA_026400595.1 Alphaproteobacteria bacterium
GATGCAGGAGAGCGGCGTCATCAAGGCCGGCGATCCCTCGGGCTCGCGGGCCGCAATGGTCTACGGTCAGATGACGGAGCCGCCCGGCGCGCGGCTGCGCGTGGCGCTGAGCGCGCTGACGGTCGCGGAGTACTTCCGCGACGAGCTGGGGCAGGACGTGCTGCTGTTCATCGACAACATCTTCCGTTTCACCCAGGCGGGCTCGGAGGTCTCGGCACTCCTCGGCCGCATCATGAACGTGATCGGCGAAGCCATCGACGAAGCCGGTCCGATCAAGGCCAAGACACGCCGCCCGATCCATGCCCCGGCGCCCGACTTCGTCGACCAGTCGACGGAAGCGCAGATCCTGGTGACCGGCATCAAGGTCGTCGACCTGCTGGCACCCTATGCCAAGGGCGGCAAGATCGGCCTCTTCGGCGGCGCCGGCGTGGGCAAGACCGTTCTCATCCAGGAGCTCATCAACAACGTCGCCAAGACGCATGGCGGCTACTCGGTCTTCGCCGGCGTGGGCGAGCGCACCCGCGAAGGCAACGACCTCTATCACGAGTTCATCGAATCCAAGGTGAACGCCGACCCGCACAATCCGGACCCGAACGTGAAATCCAAGTGCGCGCTGGTCTTCGGCCAGATGAACGAGCCGCCGGGCGCGCGCATGCGCGTCGCGCTGTCGGGCCTCACGGTTGCCGAACACTTCCGCGACCAGGGCCAGGACGTGCTGTTCTTCGTCGACAACATCTTCCGCTTCACCCAGGCGGGCTCGGAAGTGTCGGCCCTTCTCGGCCGCATCCCGTCGGCCGTGGGCTATCAGCCGACGCTGGCCACCGACATGGGCGCGCTGCAGGAGCGCATCACCACCACGACCAAGGGCTCGATCACCTCGGTGCAGGCGATCTACGTGCCGGCCGACGACCTGACCGACCCGGCGCCGGCCACCTCCTTCGCCCATCTCGATGCCACCACCACGCTGTCGCGGGCCATCGCCGAAAAGGGCATCTATCCGGCCGTCGATCCGCTCGACTCGACCTCGCGCATGATGGACCCGCGCATCGTCGGCGAGGAGCACTACCAGACGGCGCGCCGCGTGCAGGCCATTCTCCAGCGCTACAAGGCGCTCCAGGATATCATCGCCATTCTCGGCATGGACGAGCTCTCGGAAGAGGACAAGCTCACAGTGGCGCGCGCCCGCAAGATCGAGCGCTTCATGTCGCAGCCCTTCGACGTCGCGGCCGTGTTCACCGGCTCTCCCGGCGTGCAGGTGAAGCTCGAAGACACGATCAAGGGCTTCAAGGGCCTCTGCGACGGCGCCTATGACCATCTGCCGGAGCCGGCCTTCTACATGGTCGGCACCATCGAGGAAGCCATCGCCAAGGCCCAGCGCCTGGCCGCCGAGGCGGCGTAACCCAGATGGCCAGCCTTCATTTCGAACTCGTGAGCCCGGCGCGGCAGGACGGCGGCGGCACGGACCGCATCTTCGTGCGCGGCGGCATGGTCGAGGTCAATCCGCAGGGCCTGACGCTGCTTGCCGAGGTGGCCATCCCCATGTCGGAACTCGATGCCGCGCAGCTGGGGCAGCAGATCAAGCATGCCGAGGAAGACCTCGCCGACGCGAAGGATGGCGAGGACAAGCGCAAGGCGGCGGAAACGCTGGAACACCTCAAGGCGCTGCGCGCCGCGATCTGACGCGGTTGGTCAGTTACAGGATTCGAGAGCCCGCGCGCTGGCCGCGGGCTTTTGTCATCCGCGGATCGCGGCCCCGGGAACCCAGACGTAGCCGTCGTCATCCATGATCATGCATTCACGCAGGCCGTGCGGCTTGTCGATGCTGCCTGCGAGCACGGTATAGCCCAACGCGCGCGCCCGCGTTTCGGCCAGGTCGGGGTCGCAGCCATAGATGCGCAGTTCGACGCCCGCGCCCCGGCCTTCGACGCCTGCCACAACACCAAGCAGCGGATTGCCGCGGTAGGTGTGATCGGCGTGGAACATGAACTCGCCGCCGTTGAGCCGGAGTGCGGCGAAACTGTCGTTGTGATAGGTGCTGGTGGCGCCCAGCACCTCCGTCACGAAGCGCACCGCGCGCGGCACGTCGGTGACCAGCAGATTGAAGCCGATGCCGCGCAGCGACCGTCCGTAGTCGGGCGCGGAGACCGGCGGTTCCCTGTCGGTGGAGGAGTCCGTCATGCCCCCAGCAGAACATGCTCCCGGTTGTCCTGACCATGCCAGATCACGGTGCATGGAGGAATCCGCTTGGGATTCGAAATGCCCTGCCGTCTCAGGGCCAGGAGCAGCACCACGGCAGCGTCGGTCACGGCTTCCGTGATGTCGGCCGACTCCAGGCCGCTCTCGAGAATGCGGGTCAATTGCGCGGCAGCGGCGGCCGTCATCTTCTCGGCCTCGGACGGCGTCAGGCCGCGGGCTTCCTGCCAGCTTTCCAGAAGGTCGTCATGGCTGATCTCGGCGCGCACCGCGTCGCCGATGCTGAAGGGCAATGTCCCTCCGCCGCGGGCCATCCTGTATCCGGGGCAGTTCAGCGAAAAGACGGGCCCGGCCGGGTCGGGCATCTGATCTGCATGCATGGCAAGCCTCATGGTTTGCGCCATGCTGCGCCTCTTGTCTTTCCAATCGGTTAACGATGTTCCGGATCACGGCAGGGGCGAGTCGGGCCGCGCCAGCGCCTTGAGCTCGGCCATCGGGAAATCGCAGGCATAGGTTCCCTCGGCATAGGAGCCGATGGCATAGGAGTCGAAGTTCACGCTTGCTCCCTCGGCATTGAAGCTCCAGCGGCTGAAGGTCGCCACATGTTCGCCGATCACGCCGTCCTGCATGGAGAAGTCCTGCGCCTGATCGTATGGTTCGCTGCCCCAGCGGCTCTTCTTCTTGGCAATGATCTTGTCCTTGCAGCCAGCAATCAGCTTCACCACCGCGTCTTCGGGGAAGAAATCATCCACCGTGTAGTCCTTGCCGGTCACCGGATTGAAGTTGAAGTTCTGGGTGCCGCCATTTCCATGCGCGCCGCCGGTGAAAGACCAGAAGCTGTGTTCGACCGAGTACAGACGCGGTGCGGCACAGCGGAAGGACATCGCCTCGATCATGGAGTAGACGCGGTCCATGGTGTC
>JAPLOT010000361.1 GCA_026400595.1 Alphaproteobacteria bacterium
GGCAGCGCGTGATAGAGAATTCTGCATGCCCATTGTCGAACGGGACCTCTGGCGACTGCAGTTCTTCGAAGGCGTTGACTGCCCCGACACCGTGCTCATCCCGACGGATGATCCCGATTGCTGGGCCTGGCATCCGCAGCAGCGCTGGATCTACGACAAGCTGAAGATCGCGGAGAGCCAGGGGCTGGCCTGCGGTCCTCACGGCATCCTGCCCGAGCTGTTTCCGGTCTTCTCGAAGCCCATGATCAATCTGAAGGGCATGGGCATCGGCAGCCGAGCCATGCGCACACCGTCAGACTTCGAGCATGGCTATCAGCCCGGCCACATGTGGATGGAACTCCTGACCGGACCGCATGTCTCGACCGACTGCGCCATCGTCGACGGGACGATCGCATGGAGCCGCCATGCGACTGGCGTTCCGTGGACGGACGGAATGTTCAAGCACTGGACGATCCACGCCGAGGCCATGCCGGAGCTGGACTCCCGGCTGGCCGAATGGGTCGGCCGTCACATGCGGGGCTATACCGGCATGATGAACTTCGAAACCATCGGCGGCCGGATCATCGAGGCGCATCTGCGCTTTGCCGACCAGTGGTGCGACCTCTACGGCGCCGGTTGGGTTGAGGCGCTGGTGCGGCTCTATGCGCAGCGGCACTGGACATTTGCCGACGCCGGGCGGCAGGACGGCTTCTCCATTCCGCTCTTCGCGATACACGGGGCAACCTTCCGCCATCCACCTGCGGAACTGCAGGCCGAGATCCGTTCCATGCCGTCGGTAGCCAGCCTTCAGATCACCTTCAACGAGAACAGGGATCCCGCCGATCATCCGATGCCGCCGGGCGGATTTCGGCTCGGCATCGTGAACTGCACCGACCTTGCCGCCGGCTTTGCCGCGCGGCGCAGGCTGGCGAGTGCCTTCCCCGCCGCACTGATCCAGCACCAGGACTAGACGAGCGAGAACACCTGTGCCGGCGGCAGCGGGCCGGCGCCTGGCTGCTCGGGCCAATGCTTGAAGGTCTGCACGCCACCGGAGTCGCGCAATTCCGCGGTGAGATCCAGATCGACGGTGGCATGGACCCACTGCGCCCGGTTCATTTCGCCCAGGGCGATGATGCCGCCGGGCGGAAGCCCGCGGTCGGACGGCGCGAAGATTCCTGCGGCCCCGGTATTGTTCTCGCAGGCCAGGCAGAAGGGAGCCGAACCGACAACCGGCGCGTGAACCGTATAGACCTGGTTCTCCAGGGCGCGCGCCACGGCGCCGGTGCGCACCCGCCAGTAGCCCCATTCGGTTTCGGTGTTCGACGGGGCGAGGATGACCTCGGCGCCGGCCTCGGCCAGTGCACGCGACAGCAGCGGGAACTCGATATCGTAGCAGATGAGCAGCCCGAGCTTCGCGATGCCGATGTCGAAGACCTTGAGCTCGCGCCCGCCGCTGATCCGCCAGGGATCGCGCTCCCAGGGTGTGGGCATGATCTTGTCGAAGCTGCCGCGCCGGCCGGTCGGACCATAGATATGCGCGACATTCACCGTGTGGCCCGGTCCGCGGCGATGCGGCGCGGAGCCTGCAACGATCGTGACGCCATGCCTGGCGGCGAGCGCTGAATGCACGCGCTCGAGTTCCGGTATCAGCTCGGACACCGCGTCGATCGAGCCGTGCAGGTCACGCCCGCGCCCTGCGATGGAGCACAGTTCCATGGCGCCGTATTCCGGAAACACCAGGAGTTCGGCGCCCCGCCCCGCCGCGCTCTCGACCCAGGCGGTGATCTTGGCTTCGTAGTCGGCAAGCCCCGCGAACTCGGTCAGCGGATACTGCGCGGCGGCGATATGAAGGGGGCGGCTCATAACTGTCTCATCCAGAATTGCAGGGGCTTTTCGGTTTCGGCCGGCTGATCGATGTCCTTCCAGGCGAAGCGGGCGACGGCACCATCGACCGGAGCATAGCCGCGCTTGCGCCAGAATCCATCCAGCGGGACATAGTCCGCCGGGCGGAGCGGATGACCGGCCGGCCGCGCCACGGCGCAGAAGGCCACCTTGCGCGCGCCCAATCGCCGCGCCTGGGCCTCGCGCAGATCGAAGAAGCGATGACCCAGGCCCTGCCCGCGGTACCGCGGCAGCAGAACCGATTCCGCGCAGTAGAAGATGTCGTTCACATCATGGCCGAGAGACCTGAGCGGTTGGCTGAAGGCCTCATGCTCGGCCACCAGCGGACATCCCGTGGCAGCGCCGACGACCTCATCGCCATCGCGCGCCACGGCGATGATCGCGCCTTCGGCCGCCGCGAACTTCTCGAGATAGCTGCGCTCGTAGTCCAGCGAGCCGTCGTAGAGATAGGGATAGCTGCGGAACACGGCGATGCGCAGGCGTGCCACGGCATCGAGTCCCTGGGCCAGGTCACCGCCCGACAGCGTCTCGACGCCGATCGTCACCTGCCCAGCACCTGACGCTTCCAGTCGTTCATATTGTAGTGCGTGGAGACTCTTACGATCTTGCCGCCCTTTACGTCGAAGAAGGCACCGACGCGGAGCCTGTAGGTCTGACCCTGCGCCCTGGGCAGGCCGGGATCGGTGACGAGGTACTTGCCCTTCAGGTCGAACTCGGCCGCGGCATGGGCGCCCGTGCGATCCGTCAATATGACGATGTTGGACAGCGTTTCCTTGTAGCTGCGGTTCATGTGCGCGAGGAATTCGGCGAACAGCGTCTTGCCCCTGCGGCGACTGCCCTGGCTCACATCATGCACGAAGCCCGGACCGAGGCAGGCCAGCATGCCCTCCACATCCTGGGCGTTGAAGGCGTCGTAGTAGCGGGCGATGAGCCTGGTGGTGGCGGCAGCGGTCATGGTGTCTCCTCGATGTGCCGCCGACATAAAGCCAATCGCGGCCGCAAGCGCAAGCGGGACCGGCTCAGCCGGCTACGTGGAAGCGATGCAGGATGCGGTGATAGACCGGGGCCAGCATGAGACCGGCGACGGCGAAGATGAGCAGGCCGCTGGCCACCGCGTAGAGGCTGACGAAGATCTTGCCACCGGAGGTCTGCAGTTCGGAGGTAGGCCCCACGCCAGACAGCACCATGGCGGCATTGGTGAAGGCATCGATGGTGTTGAGGCCCTCGAAATGGAGATATCCTGCCATGCCGATGAGTTGCGCAACGACAACGATGGCCAGCGCCCAGAGGCCATTGTTCAGCAACCTCCGGGTGAAGCGGCTGCGCGAGGCGAGCGGTTCGGTGCAGGTTTCGTAGCGGAAAAGTCGTTTCATGGCTTTGGCCCGGAACTGGCAGACAGGAATTGATCTCGCTCATGGCACTATTGACCACAAGATGGTTTTTGAATGGATAATTGAGGAGGTTCCCATGAAACGGCTCGTTCGCCATGCCCGCGTTCTCGTCACCGATGGTGCCAAGGCCATTATCCTGCGCAACGAAGGCGATGCCCTTGCGCCCGAGCTCAAGGCCGTCCGCAGCCTGCAGGCCAAGGTGGCGGCGGCCCATGATCTGGGCCCCGACAGGCCCGGACGCACCAATTCCTCCACCGGCCAGATCTCGGCCATGGAGATCACCGACCCGCACCGCCAGGCGGAGGACCGTTTCGTCGCTGGCATCGCTGCCGAGATGGACCGCGACTTCCGCGCCGGGGATTTCGAGGTGCTGATCGTGGCCGCGCCGCCGGTGGCGCTGGGCGAATACCGCAAGGCGGTGACGCCGGGCGTGGCCAGGGCAACGCTGCTGGAGATCGACAAGGACCTGACCAAGCATGCGACAGCCGACATCGCCAAGCATGTGCTCAAGGCGCTTGAAGCCGCCTGACGCCTCGGCTATGCGCCGCGCATGGCGAAGATACACGACCTGTTTCCGACCCGCATCTACCGTGCCGACAAGGCCGGCAATGCCAAGCTCAAATACGATCTCGAGACGGCCGCGCTGTCGCTGGCGCGCGACGACCGCGCCGGCCAGCGCTGGTGCGAGGCGCACGGCTATCCGGGCTATACCTCCTATTCGTCTCTGAACGACCTGCCCTGGCGCTTCCCCGAATTCGCGCGCCTCACCAAGGTGATCGACCGCCATGCGCTGGCCTTCGCCAAGGCCTTGCACTGGGACCTGCGCGGCATGCGCCCGGTCTGCGACTCGCTGTGGGTGAATGTCATGCCCGAGGGCGGTTCGCACACCTCGCATATCCATCCCAATTCGGTGATCAGCGGAACCTATTATGTCACCGTGCCGGAGGGTGCCGGGCCGATCGTCTATGAGGACCCGCGGTTGGCCATGATGATGGCGGCCCCGCCGCGCCGGAAGACAGCACCGCGCGCCGAGCGCAGCCATGTGAGCGAGACGCCGGCGCCGGGCACACTTCTCCTGTGGGAGAGCTGGCTGCGCCACGAGGTGCCGCTGAACCGGGCCGCAGGCGAGCGGATCAGCGTGAGCTTCAACTACTGCCTCGGCAATCCCGCTACTTGAAGATCGCCGTGCCGACCTGATCGATGATCTGCTTGCCCTTCAGGATGGCATGGTCAGCCGCCGCCTCGATGTCGGCGAAGCGGTCGGCGCGGATGAAACGGTGCTCCTTCGTCTCGCCGTCGATCACCCGCATGACGACCCCGCAGGTCTGGTACTGGCCGCCCTCCTGATAGGGCGTGGCCTGGATGGTATAGCCTTCATATTCGAGCATCTTTACCGGCTTGGCGGTGCCGGGCGATGCGGCATCGCCGCCGCCTCCGCCGCCGAACAGCTTCTTCAGGAATGACATGACGGACCTCGATCGTTCTTGGCGTGACCCAGCCTAGAGGCGTGGCCTCTCGAAT
>JAPLOT010000075.1 GCA_026400595.1 Alphaproteobacteria bacterium
GCGGCCGAATCTGCCCCCTCTGTACGAGACCTGAGAGATTTCGCCTGCGGGTCACTCCGACACCCGCGGGCTTGGCTCCTTCGGTGAGCGGCCCGGATGGGCCGCTGCTCTCCAGAGTGTCGAACGCCTCGCGGTCCTTTGGCCTGAGAGTTTCCGGGGCGGTTGCTCCTTCGGCGCCGGTTCGAACCGGTCTCTCCCGCACAAGGCGTGTCACACAATGCGCGGCAGACTAGGCGCATGGAAAGGGAAGTCAAGGGCGGCCCGGTGAAACCTCTGTGCATGGCAGCCCCGTCCACGCCGCCTGCCCGGGCGATTCGCGGTGGCTGGTGCCGCAGCGCACAAGCCCACAGGTCTCGGCGGCAGTTCGCCTGGCCATCACCCGGAAATGGGTAACGGACCGCCAGGCCGCTTCGCCGCCAGCAAGGCGAGTACCCTTGCTTTCAATAAGTTGGTATGATTTCGCCAACCTCCGACGATCTGGCAAGCCGCATGCAGTGAAGTGGATGCAATGACAACCGGAAAGGACCCGTCATGTCGCAGACTTCCGTTCATCGTGCCGTCCCCGTGCTTTTTGCATCTCTCCTGACGGCCGCGCTGGCGTTCGGCCTGCCGCATCCGCCGGCCGCGGCCCAGGGGATCGAGTTCTGGAACAAGGAATGCCGCAAACTGCTCAAGCAGTATGACGGCAAGCCACGTCACAAGGCCTTCGCCGCCACCAACTTGGGAGCTGGCAGCCACCAGAGTCAGGCCTGCGGCATTGCATGGGGTGCGGGGTCGAAGAAGCAGGCCGAAGAGTCTGCCATCAAGGTGTGCAGATCGCAGAAGTCCGGCAATTGCTGGGTGACGCGGTCCGAGTGATTCACGCGCTTGATCCCGCGTCGCGGACCCTGGGAACCAAGCAGGAACGCGCCTGCCATGACAATTGCCAATTCTACACAATCTAGGACCGGAGCAATGTGCTAAGCCGACCTGCATCGGAACGGCGGTCGCGACCGTGCCTGTCGCCTTGACCTCGATCAAGGCCCCGGCCCCATGCGATCGACAGTCTCGTGCCACGGGACACCAGCTTCGCGGGCCCGGCCGCATCACGTGAGGAGAGATCCATGACCACACGGCGCAACTTCCTCGGAACCGTCTCGGCCGCCAGCGCCGCCTTCGCGGTCACCGGCCGGCATCTTCTCGAAGGTAACCCGGCGATGGCCGCCGACACGGCAAAACCGCTCGAGGGTCACTTCCATCCGAAGGGCAAGGCGCCCTCTTCCCATACCATCGAGATTCTGAAGAAGGCGAGGGAGACTCTTCCCTTCGCCGACACGCGCGATTTCGACGAACAGAAGAAAGGCTTCATCGCGCCGATGCCGGATCTCAGGATCAAGGCCGACGCGGGCCACGACGCCGTGGACATGGAGCGCTTCCAGTTCCTGAACGAGGACAAGGAATTCGACAGCATCCACCCGTCGATGCTCCGCATCGCCAGGCTGAACAACAATTACGGCCTCTACGAAGTTATACCCGGCATCTATCAGGTGCGCGGGGTCGACCTCTCCGACATCACCTTTGTGCGCGGCAAGACGGGCTGGATCGTGTTCGATCCGCTGGTCTCAGCCGAAGCGGTGCGCGCCGCGACGAAGCTGTTCCAGGAGAAGGTCGGTGAGGGTCGGCCGATCACGGCGGTCGTCTATTCCCATACGCATGGCGACCACTGGGGCGGCGTGCGCGGCCTCGACATCAAGGACGAGGACGTGGCCTCCGGCAAGGTGCAGATCATCGCGCCCGTCGACTTCATGGACTTCACCGTTGCCGAAAACGTCTTTGCCGGCAACGCCATGAACAGGCGGCTGTTCTATCAGTACGGCCTGCTGCTTCCGGTGTCGCCGCACGGCTTCGTGACTCAGGGGCTGGGGCACAAGATATCGGCCGGCGCCACCGGGCTCATGGCGCCGACGCGCCTTGTGTCCGAACCCATCGAGGAATTCGACGTCGACGGGGTGCGGATGATCTTCCAGAACACGCCGAACACGGAAGCGCCGCGCGAGATGAATACCTACTTCCCGGACATGAAGGCCCTGTGGATGGCCGAGAACGTCACGGCGACGCTTCACAACATCTACACGCTGCGTGGAGCTCAGGTGCGCGATCCGCTGCGGTGGTCGAAGTACATCAGCGAGGCGCTGTATCGCTTCGGCAAGGACGCCGAAGTCATGTTCGCCTCCCACCACTGGCCGCGCTGGGGCAATGAGCGCATCCGGGAGGTGCTACGCGACCAGCGCGACCTCTATGCCCACATGAATAACCAGGTGCTGCATTTCGCCAACCAGGGCGTTACCATCAACCAGATCCACAACCTCTACCGCCTGCCGGACTCGATCCTGCAGAAATGGCATTGCCGCGGCTATCACGGATCGCCGGAGCACAACTCCCGCGGTGTCATCCAGCGCTTCCTCGGCTTCTGGGACTGCAATCCCGCAACGCTGGTTCCGCTGTCGCCGGAAGACTCAGCACCGCTCTATGTCGAGATGATGGGCGGGTCGGACAAGATCATGGCGCGCGGACAGGCGCTCCACAACGAGGGCAAGTACTTCCTTGCCCAGGAGATCGTGAACAAGCTGGTGCAGGCAGAACCCTCGAACCAGCCGGCCAAGGATCTCCTGGCCGATATCTTCGAGCAGATCGGTTACCAGCAGGAGAACCCCGGCCTGCGCAACAGCTTCCTTGCTGGCGCCTACGAGCTGCGCACCGGCATTCCGGAAGGCGAGACCGCAAGCTCCAGCAGCCCCGACGTGATCCGCGCCATGTCGACCGAGCTTTTCCTCAACTTTCTCGGCATCCGCATGGACAGCCGCAAGGCGGAAGGCCTGCGCTTCACGATGAACCTGATCACGCCGGACAATGGCGAGAAGTTCATCGTCGAGCTCGAGAATGCGACGCTCACCAACATCCAGGGTTTCCTCGCCGACAAGCCCGACCTCACGCTGACCATCAACCGCGCGGACCTCGAGCAGACCATGATGGGCGCCAAGTCGCTGGAGGATCAGATCAAGGACGGTACGGCCAAGGTCGAAGGCGATCCCACGATCCTGGCAAAGCTCGCCGCCACCATGGTCGACTTCGATCCACGCTTCGAGGTGATGCCGGGCACCAGGCAAATGGCCGAGGTCGCCGCGGTTGATCCCTTCGAGGCCCTGACCGGCAAGACCATCGCGGAGTGAGACGGGGCTAGGCCGGCCCGCCCGCCGCCGCGAGGTCCTTTGCCGCGATGGCAAGGATGTCGTCCGCCGAACCGATGGCCACGAAGTGACCGGCGCCTTCGACCGGATGCCAGACCGACCCCGGCATCCGGTCCGCCACCTCCTTGTTGATTGGCGGCGGCACCAGCGTGTCGGCCAGCCCTTGCCACATGTGGACCGGGCGCCGGATGCGGCCCACGTCGAAGGCCCAGTGCCGGTAGAGGAGTTCCGAGTCCCGCACCAGGCCCTCGCTGCCGTGTGCGAAGCACTCCGCACTCGCCGCGCAGAAGGCGGCCTCGAAGCCCGGCCGCAGCAGGATCTGCCGGTCATCGTCGTTCACAGACTTGAGCAAGGCCTTGATGTAGCTCTGGCGGAAGTGTTCGGCGGTCAGGCCCAGGCTCGCATACATGAGGCGGAAGCCGGGCTCGAAGTGGAGGGCCAGGAATCCGCCGAGCGCGTCGATCCTGGACAGGTACTTCGCCGCGGAATTGTCGCCGAAGGCCCCATAGCTGCCGCCGGCGATGCTGCTGACGTGGCGCAGCCGCGCGGGATCGACATAGGCCGCCGCGGCAAGCGCCCAGGGCCCACCCTCCGACCAGCCGGTGACGCCGAAGGTCCGGTATCCAAGCGCATCGGCGATCGCCGTCAGGTCATCGGCCCAGCCGGCGTAGCTGCGCGGGTCCTGGGGACTCGACTGCCCGATGCCCGGCCGGTCCACGCAGACGAAGCGCAGGCGGTTCCGGGTCGCGGCATCGGCAAAGAGCCGCGCCTCCAGCCGGCTGCTCGGTCCCCCGTGATTGTGCAGGACGAGTGCCCCGTCGGGGTCTCCCACCTCCATGCAGGCCAGGCTGCGGCCGTCGCGGGTCGTGACGGTCCGTGCAACACCGGCGGAGGGGTCTGGGAAGGCTGAGGCCATTGCTGTTGCGTCCCTCACTTGATTCTGGCGCAGACAGCTCACCTCGGAGCCGCCATGACGCGAAGGATATGCTATGCGGCTAACCTGCGGAAGCAGAAGTTGAGCAAGACACGGCCGCCCGCCCCGCCGTGCCCGGGAGCTTGCTTGACAATCCTTCCCGCCCCCCGCATCTACGCAGCATGACCCGGCCGCCGCTCACCATCCTGCTTGCGGCACCGCGCGGCTTTTGCGCCGGCGTGGTGCGTGCCATCGACATCGTCGAGCGGGCCCTCGCGCTCTACGGCGCCCCGGTCTATGTGCGCCACGAGATCGTGCACAACAGGTTCGTGGTCGACGATCTCAAGGCCAAGGGTGCCGTATTCGTCGAGGAGCTCGACGAAATCCCCGACGGTGACCGGCCTGTCGTCTTTTCCGCCCATGGCGTGCCGAAGTCGGTGCCGGCTGCCGCCGCGGCGCGCCACATGTTCCAGATCGATGCCACCTGCCCGCTGGTCACCAAGGTGCACATGGAGGCCAAGCGCCACCACGACGAGGGCCTCGCCATCATCCTGATCGGCCACAAGGGCCATCCGGAAGTGATCGGCACCACCGGCCAGCTGCCGGACGGCGCCGTCACGCTGATCGAGACGGTGGAGGATGCCGAGGCGCTGCAGGTGAAGGATCCCGCGAAGCTCGCCTTCGTCACCCAGACCACGCTCTCGGTCGACGATACCAAGGATGTCATCGCCGTGCTGCAGCGGCGCTTTCCTGCGATCCGAGGGCCCGTCAAGGAAGACATCTGATATGCCACCACCAAACGCCAGGAGGCGGTGAAGGCCATCGCGCCTCGCGCCCAACTCTTCATCGTGGTGGGCGCGCCAAATTCGTCCAATTCGAAGCGCCTCGTCGAAGTGGCGGAGAAGAACGGCTGCCCGCGCGGCCTCCTGGTGCAGCGCGCCGCCGAGCTCGACTGGACGCAGCTGCAGGGCCTTTCCACCATCGGCCTCAGCGCCGGCGCCTCGGCGGCCGAAGTGCTGGTCGACGAGATCGTCGAGGCCTTCCGCGCGCATTACGACGTGACGGTCGAGAAGGTCACGCTGCGCGACGAGAACGTCTCCTTCAAGCTGCCGCGCGAACTGCGCGAGCCAGCCCCCACCGCATGAACGGCGGCAAGGTCATCGTCCATACCGATGGCGCCTGCTCGGGAAATCCCGGTCCCGGCGGCTGGGGCGTGATCCTGGACTACAATGGCACGCGCAAGGAACTCTCCGGCGGCGAGGCGCTCACCACCAACAACCGCATGGAGCTGATGGCCGCCATCATGGCGCTCGAAAGCCTGAAGCGCCCCTGCCCCGTCGAGATGCATGTCGATTCGCAATATGTGAAGGACGGCATCACCAAGTGGATCCACGGCTGGAAGCGCAATGGCTGGAAGACGGCCGACAGGAAGCCGGTGAAGAACGCCGAGCTGTGGCAGCGCCTGGAGGCCGCGCTGGGCCTGCACGAGGTCACCTGGAAATGGGTCAAGGGCCATGCCGGCCATGACGACAACGAACGCGCCGACGAACTCGCCCGCGAGGGCATGGCGCCCTTCAAGGCCGGACGGGCTGCTGGCCAGGGCGTCTGACGCGGCCACCCGCCCTTGCGCTCGGGCCCTCACCCGCCCTACGGGCACCCTCTCCCGCAAGCGGGAGAGGGATCTCTTCGCTCCCCTTCTCCCGCTTGCGGGAGAGGTCTCCCCAACTTCCCCTTCTCCCGCTTGCAGGAGAGGTCTCCCCAACCTCCCCTTCTCCCGCGTGCGGGAGAAGGTGGCCGAAGGCCGGATGAGGGCCGCCTTGCGCCAGCACGGCGGTGCGTGATCCTCAGAGCTGCGTCAGGATCGTTTCGGCGCCCGAGACATTGACGCCCGACTTGTCCTCGACATTGAGCTGCTTCACCACGCCGTTCTCGACGATCATGGAGTAGCGCTTGGAACGCTCGCCCATGCCATAGGGCTTGAGGTCGACGTTCAGTCCGATGGCGCGCGCGAAGTCGCCATTGCCATCGGCCAGCATCATGATCTTGCCCTCGGCGCCGGCCTGCTTGCCCCAGGCGTTCATCACATGCACGTCATTTACTGCAACGCAGGCGATGGTATCGACGCCCTTGGCCTTGATCTGCTCGGCGGCGGCGACGAAGCCCGGCAGATGGTTCATGCTGCAGGTCGGCGTGAAGGCGCCCGGCACGGCGAAGAGCACAACCTTGCGGCCGCCGAACACGACATCCGTCGCGAGCTTCTGCTGGCCGTCCGCCGTCATCACCGCGAATTCGGCCGCGGGCAGCTTGTCGCCAATCCTGATGGTCATCCTGCACTCCTCATGTTGTTTCGGTCGACGGACTTACGGGAGCGTCACGGACTGTTCAAGCCCCTTGCCGGCCTGGTCGAAGGTGAGGCGCAGCGTGGCACCGGCAAGTTCGGCGGGAGCCTTGATGTTGGCCACCGGCAGCCGGGCCTCGAGGCCGTCGGCCGAAAAGCGCGGCGCATGGAAATAGGCAGGCCCCTCCCATTCGACGAAGATGTCGTTGGCCGGCTGCCTGAGCGTGAGCTTCAGCTCGGGCTTGCCATCTTCCAGAACCACCTCGACCTCCTGCACGATGTCGCCCACCACCGGCACCCGCGCCAGCCACTGCTCGACCAGCCGGCTGCCGGCGGGAGCGCGCTGCGCCGTCCCCAGCTCGATCGACGCCTTGGCCTGCACCGGTACGCAGACCTCGCGGCAGACTGCGAAGAAGAGATCGAGGTCAAGCCTCTGGGGCATGGCCTCACCCTGTTTCACCCGCACGGGGAAGATGACCTCGTCGTGATATCCCACCGTCTCGCCGGCGGCATCGCGGAAGCGTCCGGGAAGCGGAAACAGCACCTCGACCAGCCCGTCGCCGCTGCCGCCATTCCAGCCGAAGACGGGCGGAATTCCGGAATCGCCCGGCATGCGCCAATAGGTCTTCCAGCCGTCATCCAGCGTGATCCTGATGCCGGTCAACCAGCCATCGCCCGTAAACGCGTCGCCCACCAGCGATACCTTGAAGGGCTTTTCGACGGCGAAGGCGCGGCCCATGGGCCACAGCCCCGCGCCGGCCAGCCCCGCCAGGAATGTTCTGCGTCTCATCGCTCCTATATGGACGAGGCCGGCAGCGCTGCCAATCACGATGCTGTCAGAATGCCGGCCTATTCTCGCCTGCGAAAGCGGATTAGACTCCGCGGGATCCACGCGGAACCGATGGCATGACCAAGCCCACCTATCTCACCGGACAGATGCTCATCGCCATGCCGGCCATGACCGATCCGCGCTTCGAGCACGCGGTGATCTGCATCTGCTCGCATTCCGAGAACGGCGCCATGGGCATCATCGTCAACAAGGCGACGCCGATGATGAGTTTCGCCGATCTCTTCAGCCAGCTCGACATCGGCAAGGAACCCCTGCCCAGCCAGGGCGAACTCATGGCCATGCCGGTTCTCTATGGCGGGCCGGTGGAGCCCAGCCGCGGCTTCGTCCTGCATACGAGCGACTATTTCACCGCCGACTCGAGTCTGCGGGTGAGCAAGGGCCTGGCGCTGACCGCGACCGTCGACATCCTGACCGCCATGGCGCGCGGCAGCGGCCCGAAGCGGGCCATCATCGCGCTCGGCTATGCCGGCTGGGCGCCGGGGCAGCTGGAAAGCGAGATCCAGCACAATGGCTGGCTTCACTGCAGCGCCGACGACGAGCTGCTCTTCGGCACGGCGCATGGCGAGAAGTACAACGTGGCGCTGCGCAAGATCGGCGTCGACCCCGCCATGCTGTCAAGCGACGCCGGTCACGCCTGAGGGCTTGGGCTTCTTCTTGCGCTTGCGCCGCTTCTTGGGCGGCTCTTCCGGCGGTGGTTCGGACTCCGCTGCGGGCAGTCCCTCTTCCGCCGGCTTGCTGACCCGTGGCGCGAGGCGCGCACGGCCCGGCGCGGGCGAGAGCTGTTCCTCGGCCTCGGGCGGCGCCATGGCCGCCACGGCGCGGTTGATGGTGTCGGTCGAGACCTGCATGACGCTGGCGTCCGGCGGCGCATCCCGTGCGGCGCGCTCCCACAGCCAGGTGATCGCGGTGCGACCCGACGAGGACGCATAGGGCAGCCCGTTCAGCGCGTCGGTCACCTGCTTGGCCGTCATCGGCTTGCCGATGAAGTATCCCTGGCCGTAGTCGCAGCCCAGCGCGCCCAGCATGTCGACCTGCCCCTGGTCCTCGACGCCTTCCGCCACCACCGAAAGGTCCAGCGCATGCGCCATGGCGATGATGGCCTCGAGGATCACCGCGGCCCGCTGATCCTGGATCTCGCCCGAGATGAAGCTGCGGTCCACCTTCAGCGTGTCGAAGGGCAGGCGCCGCAGGCTGGAGAGCGAGGAATAGCCGGTGCCGAAGTCGTCGCAGGCAATGCCCACGCCCAGTTCGCGGAAGCGTTCGAGGATCTGCGCGGCGCGTTCGGGATAGGCCATGACCAGCGACTCGGTGACTTCCACCTTCAGCGATCCGCGGCGCAGGCCTTCGCGATGCAGCAGCTGTTTCACGTCGTCGATCAGGCTCGGCTCGATCAGCTGCGCCGACGAGATGTTCACGGCGATGAAGACGCCGTCCTGCGGCCGGAAGGCACGCTGCCAGATCCCGAGCTGGCGCCCGGCCTCGTTGAGCACCGTCTTGCCGATGTCCTTGATCATGCCGGTCTGCTCGGCAAGCCCGATGAAGCTCTCGGGGGCAAGCAGGCCCAGCGCCGGATGGCGCCAGCGCACCAGCGCCTCGAAGCCGGCGAGGTTCATGTCCGTGAGCCGCGCGATCGGCTGGTAATGGATCTCGATCTCGTTGCGCTCGATGGCGCGGCGGAGCTCCTGTTCCAGCACCACCAGCTCGGCGCGGTCGTCGCGCATCGAGCTGCGGAAGACCTCGATGCTGCCATTGCCCTTGCGCTTGGCCTCGTAGAGCGCGATGGCGGCATCCTTGAGCAGCTGCTCGGCCGTCAGTCCGTTTTCGCGGTAATGCGACACGCCGATGCTCGCGGTGAGGAAGATCTCCTGGGCGTCCAGCATGATCGGGCGGGCGATGGCGCGATGAACCCGCTCGGTGAAGGTCACGACGTCGCGCTCGCCTTTGGTTTCGGCGAAGAGGATGGCGAACTGGTCGCCCGGCAGCCGGGCGACGCTGTCCAGCGGGCCCGCCTCCGAGAGCAGCCGGCGGCCGACCACGGTCAGCAGTCCGTCGCCGGTCTCGTGGCCCAGCGCATCGTTGACGACCTTGAAGCGGTCGATGTCGACCAGCAGCACGTAGACGCCGTGTTCGGAGTCGGCGCCCGGCAGGGCGCGGGTCAGGCGGTCGAGAAACAGGGCGCGGTTGGGCAGTCCCGTCACCCGGTCGTAGACGGCATCGGACAGCAGCCGCTCCTCGCTGCGCTTGGCGATGGTGACGTCGGTGAGGGTGCCGATGCAGCGCGCCGCCCGGCGGCCATGTCCGGGCATGGCCCTCGCCCGCAGCATGAACCAGCGGTACTCGCCATCGCCATGCAGCAGCCGGAATTCCTTCTCGATTGATCCGCGCCCGCTCGCCTCGGCTTCCTCGATCGCGGTGAGATAGGCCGTCCGGTCGGCCGGATGCATGATCTCGAGAAAGGCTTCGGCGCCCGCTTCCGCCAGAATCCCCGGCGGCTGGCCCAGGGCGCGTTCGATCTCGGAACTGACGTGAAGCTCCCCGTCTTCCGGTTGCCAGTCCCACACATAGGCGCGCGCGCCCGCAAGGGCCAGGGCGCGCCGCCCGGCCTCGCGGAAGAAATGGCGTGACAGGTAGCCCTGGCTGAAGGCGTAATGCGCCAGCGTCGCCCCCAGCACCACCAGCACGGCGCAGAGCCCGGCAAGAAGGAGCGGCGAGAGCGATTCGCTTGCGCTGCCGGTCAGCGCGGCGAGAGCCGCGACGAAGGTCCAGAACAGGATCGCGGCCCAGGGCACCACGGCGGTGTCGCCCTTGACCTCGCCCTTGCGCCACAGCCAGAGGATCACGGCGAGGCCCCCGGCCGCGATCAGGGCAAAGAGAATGCGTGCCAGGCCCGAGGCGATCAGCGGTTCGGCCAGGCCATAGACGGGCAGCGCGAAGAGCAGGCCGCCGACCATGGCCAGGACATTGCCGGTCACCGGAAAGAGCCGGCGAAGCTCGGCCATCGACACGAGGAGCAGCAGCAGCGTTGCAGCCATGGCGCCTTCGATCAGCGCCCGGGCCATCTTGAGATCGACCATCGTAAGCCCCAGCGCCCTGAGCGCCAGCGGCACATGGCCCGCCTCCATCATCATGAAGCCGACGCAGGAGAGCGAGAAGGCGGCGGCCGCGAGAAACACTGGGCGCGCCCGGAACCCATAAAGCGCCGCCATCGCGATGGTCAGCAGCACGGCGATGCCCAGCAGGGCGCCGCGGAAGAAGGAGAGATAGTCCTTCTGCTGCTCGAAGGCCTCGCGCTGCCAGATGGTCGCCACCGGTAGCTTGTCGCGCTCGATCTCGAAGGCGATGGCGGCGCTGCGTCCGGCGTCGAGTCGGAAGGCATAGGCCTGGCGGCCGACCACCGGCAGCTGGGTCACTTCGACGGGACCGGCAGAGGTGACGGTCACGACGCGGCTTCCCGGTGTCCGCGGCCATCGGAGGCCGGAGCCGATGAAGCCCTGGTCGGGTATGGCGATCACCAGATCGCGCGCCTCGGCCGTGTCGTTGCGCAGGCCGGCCGCCACCCAGCGGAAGACAGGCCCCGCGCCAAGCGCGTCGAGCTTCATCACGTCCATCGAAGCCGCCCCGCCGTCGGGCCGCTTGATCTGTACCGCGCGGACGTCGGTCTCGAGGCCGGCGAGATAGGGCAGGAGATCGATGCTCGGCGCGCTGAAGCCCACGTTGAGCGGATCCACGGCAAAGGCGCCGCGCGCCGCCGTCAGCGACAGCGCAAGAACCACCACGCACAGCCGAAACAGGCTGGCGAAACCGAACCTTGCGTGGCTGCCCCGACTCATGGCCGGGAGTTAACCTTGCGGCCGTTGCCGTGGCAAGGAGTGTTGCGGGCAATCCCTCTAGCGCAACCGGGCAAAAAGCAGGTGATCCTGCCACGCGCCGTTGATCTTGAGATAGCTCCGGGCCAGGCCTTCCTGTTCGAATCCGGCCCGGCGCAGCAGCGCAATCGAGGCATCGTTGCGCGGCAGGCAGGCCGCTTCCACCCGGTGCAGGTGCAGGTGATCGAAGGCAAAGGGCAGCAGCGCCTGAAGGGCATCGGTCATGTAGCCCTGGCGGGCGAAGGGCGCGCCGATCCAGTAGCCGAGCGTCGCCATCTGGGCCACGCCGCGGCGGACGTTGGACAGCGTCAGCGCCCCCAGCATGGTCTTCTCGTCGCCCGAGAAGATGAAGAAGGGATAGGCCATGTCATCGCCGATATCGCGGAGATACTGCTTGATCCTAAGGCGAAAGGCGCTGCGGGTCAGATCATTCGCCGGCCAAAGCGGTTCCCACGGCGCAAGGAAGTCGCGGCTCAGGCTGCGCAGGTCCGACCAGGCCTGGTAGTCGCCCATGCCCGGGCTGCGCAGGCGGGTGCGCTGGCCCCGCAGCACCGGGGGAAGGTCTGGCGTGAAGGGTGACTTGAGGAAGGCCATGACAGCCTCAGGCAAATCTCTTGACGAGCGTCGTGTAGTCCGAAAGCTCGTCGATGTGGCCGACGGCGCTATAGGCGGGTGTCTGCGACTTGAAGAGCTGCCGGGCCAGGTCGCGGACCTGGTCTTTGCTGACGGCATCGATCTTGCCGATGAGCGTGCCGATCGCCGGGACTTCGCCATAGGCCAGGTACTGCCGCGCGATCTGGTCGGCCCGCGCGGCCGCGCTTTCGAGATTCATGACCAGGCTGGCCTTGAGCTGGGCCTTGGCGCGCGCGACCTCGGCCTCGGTGACTGCATCGGTGATCGAGAGCATCACCCTCGAGGTGGTATCCATCAGTTCCACCCCATGTTCCGGCGAGGTGGCCGCATAGACGCCGATCTGGCCCGCGTCCTCGTAGGCCGACGCAAAGGAGAAGACGCTGTAGCACAGGCCGCGCTTCTCGCGCACCTCCTGGAAGAGGCGGGACGACATGCCGCCGCCAAGAATGTTCGAGAGAATCTGCAGCACGTAGATGTCCGGATCCCGGTAGCCGGGCGCCTGGAACGACAGCACGACATGCGCCTGGTCCAGCGGCTTGGCCTCGGTACAGGCCGCCGGCGAGAAGACGGGGCGTTCACGCCGCGGCTGTTCGCCAACGGGAATGGCCCCCAGCAGGCGTTCGGCTTCGGCGGCGAAGGCCGCATGGTCGACGTGGCCCGCGGCCGACACCACGATGCGGGAGCCCCAGTAATTGCGGTCGCGCCAGGCGAGGATCTCCTCGCGCTTCACGCTGCCGATGCGCGAACTGGTGCCCAGGATCGAGCGCCCCAGCGCGTGTTGGCCGAAGCAGGAGGCCTGGGCCAGGTCGAAGACAAGATCGTCGGGCTGGTCATGGGCGGCGGCGATTTCCTGCAGGATGACGTCGCGCTCGCGCTCCAGCTCGTCCTGGTCGAGAACCGACTCGGTGAAGATGTCGGCCAGAATGTCGAGCGCCAGCTTCCAGTCGTGTTTCAGCACGCGCGCATAATAGGTGGTCGTTTCCATGCCGGTTGCGGCATTGATCTCGCCGCCGGCCGATTCGATCTCCTCGGCGATCGCCTGGGCGGAGCGGCGGCGGGTGCCCTTGAAGGCCATGTGTTCGAGGAAATGCGCGATGCCGTTTTCCTCCGCGCGCTCGTCGCGCGCGCCGGCCTTGACCCAGATGCCGAGGGCGGCCGTCTCCAGATGCGGCATGGCGTGGGTGACGACCGTGATGCCGTTGCGGAGGCGGGTGATCTCGACGCTCATGATCCCTCGGGGTCAGGCGGCTTGCCGGGTGCGGATGAAATCCCGGACCGCTTCGACGGTGTTGGGCAGGACTGTGAAGCGTTCTTCGTCCGTGAGCAAGTGGTTCAGGCGGCTTGGTAAAGGCGGCCTCACCCCGCTGGCCTTCGCGACCGCGTCGGGGAACTTGGCCGGATGTGCCGTCGCCAGCGTGACCATCGGGCTGGCCGACACCGGCGCGGTCCGGGCCACAGCATATCCGACGGCGCTGTGCGGATCGAGGAGTTCGCCCGTTTCGGCCAGGGTCCGGCGGATCGTCTCCGCCGTCTCCGCCTCGCCGGTCGCCCCGGAGTCGAACTCCGCCCGGATCAGTCCCAGCTCCCGTTCGCCGATGGTGAAGGCGCCGGATTGCGAGAGGCTCTGCATCAGGCGGCGGACATCACTGGGGTCGCGGCCATAGACATCGAAGAGCAGGCGTTCGAAATTGCTCGAGACCTGGATATCCATGGACGGGCTGGAGGAGGCCGTCACGCCCCGCACGTCATAGCGCCCCGTATTGAGCGTGCGGTCGAGAATGTCGTTGATGTTGGTGGCGATCACCAGCCGGTCGACGGGCACACCCATGCGCTTGGCGACGAAACCGGCGAAGATGTCGCCGAAGTTTCCGGTCGGCACGCAGAAGCTGATCTCGCGATCGGGAGCGCCGAGCGCGACAGCGGATGTCACATAATAGACGGTCTGCGCCAGGATGCGGGCCCAGTTGATGGAATTCACGCCAGCAAGGCCCACGGAGTCGCGGAAGCCGTGATCGTTGAACAGCGCCTTCACGATCGCCTGGCAGTCGTCGAAGTTGCCTTCCACGGCGATGTTGTGAACATTCGGCGTCAGCACCGCCGTCATCTGCCGGCGCTGCACGTCGCTGACCTTGCCATGCGGATGCAGGATGAAGATCGACGCATGCCGGCTGTTGCGGAAGGCTTCGATGGCTGCGCCTCCGGTATCGCCGGACGTGGCACCGACGATGGTGGCCCGGCGGTGATGGCGGGCGAGCGACCAGTCCATCAGCCGCGCCAGCAGCTGCATGGCCACATCCTTGAAGGCCAGTGTCGGACCATGGAAAAGTTCCAGCAGCCACTGATTGTCGTCGAGCTGCTTCAGGGGCGCCACGGCGGGATGGCCGAAGGAAGCATAGGCCTCGGCGATCATCGCCTTGAGGTCTGCCTCGGGCACCGCGCCCGCCATGAACGGCGTGAGAACTGCAAAAGCCACCTCTTCGTAGCTCTTGCCGCGGAGATGCCGGAGGTCGCGGGCGGAGAACTGGGGCCAGCGGGCCGGGACGTAGAGGCCGCCGTCACGGGCAAGCCCGGTGAGCAGCACATCCTCGAACCCGAGTTCCGGAGCCTCGCCCCGGGTGGACACATAACGCACGCGCAGACCCTCTCTGACTTCGCCTTGCTTTAGCGGTGGGCATGTCCTGCTTCAAGCGGTGGTTTTTTTCATCTGTCCACGGAGATAGAGGCCGGCAATCACCACCAGCACGGCCGCAAGGGAGAACCAGGTGACGGCATAGGACAGATGGTTGTTGCGAAGCTTCGCCTGGGGCGGGCTGGGACGCGGAAAGCTCCGCGCCTCTGCCTCAGGTGCCTGCTGCAGGACCAGGTCAAGGGCCCTTGCGCCAGCAGGCAGCCCTGCATTTGCCTGCATGGCCGGAACGTCCCACCAGTACCAGATGCCGGACTTCGGGTCGTTCTCGGGTGCGAAGAAGCCCTGCCGCCCGGAATAGTTCCGGACATAGCCCGTCACTTCGACAGAACCAGTGGGCCGGTCGATCGCATCCTTCTCCTGGTCGGGCACCACGCCGCGATTGACCAGGACGGCGCGCCCGTCTTCGGTGATCAGCGGCGTGATGATCTCCCAGCCCGGTCCGCCATCATGGACCGAGATCATGCGCATCTCGGCATCGTGGTTGAAGCGTCCGCGGACCGCCACCTTGAGGAACTCGTTGGTTCCGCCGGATGCCGCGACCGCCTCGGCCCGGGCAAGATCGACAGGTTCGGCCGAGATGTTGGCCGCGAGCTGCGCCAGCAGGTCCTGCTTCCAGGCCAGGCGGTCGAGCTGCCAGACGCCAAGCGCCAGCAGAATGGCGACCCCCACTCCGGCTGCAAGGACGACAGGCCAGGCACGCGGCTTGCGGGTCATGGGGCCCGTTGTCCCTCGCGCGCGCCGGTCTTCCATTGCTGGCACAGCAGAACGCCCTTCACCGGCCGCAGCAGCAGCATGGGCAGGATGATGAGCAGGGGCACCGCGATCAGGGCATGAACCCAGAATGGCGGCGAATAGGCCACTTCCACCCCGAGGATCGAACCTACGCCGACGATGCACACGAAAAGCATCACGAACCATGCCGCCCCATCGCCGCCATCGGCAAACGCATAGGAAAGACCGCAGCTGTTGCAGCGTGGCGCGACCGTGAGGTAGCCATCGAAGAGCTTTCCCCGTCCGCAGCGTGGGCAGGACCCGGATAGGCCGGTCTTCAGTGGCGAGATGTCCGGGTGGTAGTTCTCGTCCATCGGATCCTCCAAAGGCAAAAGGGCCGCAGCGGTGATCCGGCGCGGCCCTTCATCATGTCTGGTGTCGCTTCAGTGCCCTGCGATGACGGCGCCGGCCGATCCCCAGATGTAGATGGCGGCAAACAGGAAGAGCCAGACCACGTCGACGAAGTGCCAGTACCATGCGGCGGCCTCGAAGCCGAAATGGGCCTTCTGGGTGAACTGCCCCGAGATGGCGCGCAACAGGCACACGATCAGGAAGATCGTTCCGACGATCACATGGAAACCATGGAAGCCCGTCGCCATGAAGAAGGTCGAGCCATAGATGTTTCCGCCGTTGTCGCGGCTGAAGGCGAAAGCGGCATGGGCGTACTCATAGACCTGAACGGCGGTGAAGAGCAGGCCGAGCGCGACGGTGGCGGCAAGCCCCCACTTCAGGCCCTGGCGGTCGTTGTTCAGCAAAGCGTGATGCGCCCAGGTCACGGTGGTGCCCGAGGTCAGCAGGATCAGCGTGTTGATCAGCGGCAGGTGCCAGGGATTGAACACCTCCACGCCCTTTGGCGGCCAGACGCCGCCGGTGGCGGCCAGGCGCGAGGCCTGAATGGCCTCGCCCGTGAACAGGCTGGCATCGAAGAAGGCCCAGAACCAGGCCACGAAGAACATGACCTCCGAGGCGATGAACATCAGCATGCCGTAGCGCAGATGCAGCCGAACGACGGGTGTGTGGTCGCCGCGAAGCGACTCCATGATCACGTCCCGCCACCACATGAACATCGTGTAGAGCACGCCGGCGAGACCCAGCAGCATGACCCACGGGCCGATGTCGTTGTGCATCCAGAACACGGCGCCGATGGCCAGGATGAAGGCCGAGACCGAGCCGACGAACGGCCAGGGGCTGGGATCGACGAGATGGTAATCGTGATTCTTTGCGTGCGAGTCGGCCATGTCCCCTGCTCCGTTAGTTCACTGTGTCTGCGGCATCCGAAGCCGCAGATAGATTCTTGGGCTTATCAACCGGGTAGAAGGTGTAGGACAACGTGATCTCCTTGATCGCGCGCGTGTCCGGATCGTCCAGCACGGTCGGATCGATGAAGAAGACCACCGGCATGTCCACGGATTCGCCGGGCTGCAGCGTCTGCTCGGTAAAGCAGAAGCATTGGATCTTGTTGAAGTAGGCGCCGGCACTGACGGGCGTGACGTTGAACACGGCCGAGCCGGTCAACGGACGGTCCGATGTGTTCACGGCGCGGTAATGGGCCATGTTCTGCTCGCCGATGCGGACCGTCATCGACGGCTGTTCCGCATGGAAGCTCCAGCCCAGGCTTGCCGCGGTATTGGCATCGAACTTCACGGAAACGGTCTCGGCGCGGATTTCGGAGGGTGCCGCGTCGGCGCGCTGGGTGGTGCCGCCGTAACCGGTAACCTGGCAGAACAGCTTGTAGAGCGGCACGGAGGCATAGGCGAGGCCCAGCATGCCGAAGGACACACCCAGGGCCAATGCAGCAACGCGGAGGTTTCTCTTGTCGGCCCCCATCTCAGAAGCTCCTCTCGGCGATGCTGCCGCCCAGGCGCACGATGGTGGTCACGAAGAACAGCACGGCCAGTCCGGCCAGCACCAGGGCCATGACCAGGGCGCGCTTGCGGCGGCGGGCCATGTCCTCGGGACCAAAGGGAACTTTTGCCATTGTCTTGCTCATCCCATCACCGGCGCGAAGGCCGGCACGCCGACGGCATGCTCGAGCAGGATCAGCGCAAAGACCATGAAGAGCCAAAGGGTGGAGAATCCGAACAGCTTCTTGCAGGCCATCTCCGCCTCGGCGCCCTCGCGCAGCCGGTAGACCTTGACGGCATGGTAGACGAACATGGCGCTCAGCGCGACGTTCACGCCGGCATAGATGGCGCCTGCCGTTCCGACCAGCGCCGGGAGGAAGGTGATCGGCACCAGCAGCAGCGAGTAGATGAGGATCTGGCGCCGGGTCTCGTCGGCACCGGCCACGACCGGCAGCATCGGTACGCCGGCATTGCTGTAATCGGCATTGATCTTCTTCCACAGCGCCAGCGCCCAGAAATGCGGCGGTGTCCACATGAAGATGATGAGGAACAGCGCGATCGAACCGAGGTCGACGCTGCCGGTCACCGAGACCCAGCCCACCATCGGGGGGAAGGCGCCTGCGGCACCGCCGATGACGATGTTCTGCGGCGTCAGCCGCTTCAGCCACATCGAATAGATGACGATGTAGAAGAAGATGGTGAAGGCCAGCAGCGCGCCGGCGGCGACATGGACGAGACGTCCCAGCGCCAGGACCGAGCCAAAGGCCAGCGTCATGCCGCAACCGAGCGCCTCGCCCGGCAGGATGGCGCCGCGCGGAACGGGCCGCGAAGCCGTCCGCCGCATCCGGGCGTCGATGTCGGCGTCGTACCACATGTTCAGGGCACCGGCCGCGCCGGCTCCGACCGCGATCGCCAGCAGCGCGACCGCCGCGATCCAGGGATGGATGGTTCCTGGTGCGGCGACGATCCCCACGAAGGCGGTGAAGATGACGAGCGACATCACCCGCGGTTTGAGCAGCGCGAAGTAATCGCCCGCCGTGCCCTGCCCGCCTTCGGCCTGGACGGCTGCGCCCGCGAAACTGGTGTCGACGTCGCGCATGCCCTTACCTGATCACCGGCAGCGTGCTGAACTGATGGAACGGCGGCGGCGAGGACAGCGTCCACTCCAGCGTCGTGGCGCCCGGTCCCCAGGGATTGTCGCCGGCCGGCACCTTTCGGGCATAGGCCGAGAACACGCCGTAGAGGAAGATGACCACGCCCAGGGCCGAGATATAGGAGCCGTAGGACGAGATCTGGTTCCAGCCGGCATAGACCGCCGGATAGTCGATGTAGCGGCGCGGCATGCCCGCTTGGCGAGGCTTTCGCTGTACATGTAGCCGGTCATCTTGGGGAACCAGAAGTACCAGCCCGCGAAGATGGCGAAGACTGCGCCCAGGGAGAGCACGTAGTGGAAATGGGCTACGACGTAGTAGGTGTCATGCAGCACACGGTCGACACCCGCATTGGCAAGAACCACGCCGGTAACGCCGCCCACTGTGAAGAGGAAGATGAAGCCCATGGCCCAGATCATCGGCGCCCGGAACTCGATCGACCCGCCCCACATGGTGGCGATCCAGGAGAAGATCTTCACGCCGGTGGGAACTGCGATAATCATGGTGGCGGCCACGAAATAGGCCTGCGTGTCGGCGTCGAGGCCCACAGTGTACATGTGATGGGCCCAGACGATGAAGCCAACCACGCCGATCGCCACCATGGCGTAGGCCATGCCGAGATAGCCGAAGACCGGCTTCTTCGAGAAGGTCGAGACGATCTGGCTCGGCAGCGACAGCAGCAGCAGGAACACCGTCACCAGCACCGACCACACGAAGAGCGGCATCTTGTGCAGCGTCATGCCCGGCGCGCGCATGTTGAAGATGGTGGTGATGAAGTTGATTGCGCCGAGGATCGACGAGGCACCCGCGATATGCAGCGAGAGGATCGCGAGATCCATCGCCGGGCCGGGCTGGCCCGAGGTCGACAGCGGCGGGTAGATGGTCCAGCCGCCGCCGACGCCCATGGCACCGGCAGGCCCCTCGACGAACATCGAGAGCACCAGCAGCGCCAGCGCGGGCGGCAGCAGCCAGAAGGAGATGTTGTTCATGCGCGGGAAGGCCATGTCGGGGGCGCCGATCATCAGCGGCACGAACCAGTTGCCGTAGCCGCCGATCATGGCCGGCATGACCATGAAGAAGATCATGAGCAGGCCGTGGGCGGTCACGAAGACATTGTACATGTGCTTGCCGGCATCGAGGGCGGCATCCGCCGGCGTGCCGTAGACCATCGAGGCGAGGCCCGAGAAATACTGGATGCCGGGCTCGGCCAGCTCCATGCGCATGAAGATCGAGAGGATGCCGCCGACCACGCCGGCGAAGATCGCGAACCACAGATACATCGTGCCGATATCCTTGTGGTTGGTGGAGTAGACGTAGCGCTTCCACCCCGTGGGAAGCGCGTGATCGTCATGAGCGGCTGATGCGTGTGCCATGTGTATTCGCCTTGTCCCCTGAACTCAGTTCTGCGCAACCTGCTGCGCGGGCTTGATCGTCTTGAGAAGCTCGTTGATCGCGGCATCGTCCGCGCCGGACAGCCGCAGGTCGCTCCAGGCCTTGTAATTCGCTTCCGAGACCACCCACACCTCGATCGGCATGAAGGCATGGTCCTTGCCGCAGAGTTCCGAGCACTGGCCGTAGAAGATGCCTTCGCGGGCGGCCTGGAACCAGTCCTCGTTCAGGCGGCCGGGGATGGCGTCGATCTTCATGCCGAAGGCCGGGATCGTCCAGGCGTGGATGATGCCCTCCGGATCGGACGTGACGATGGTCTTGACGATCTTGTTCACCGGAACCACCACCGGCACGTCGGTCGCCAGCAGATAGGGCGAACCGTCCTTGGCCGCGTCCGCTTCCGACTTGAGGTAGGCCGTGAAGCTCACCTTCGCGGCGCCGGTCTCGTCGACGCCAAGGTCCGGATATTCATAGGTCCAGTTCCAGCTCGGATTGCCGATGATCTTGATCGTCATGTCGGGCTTGGGAATGTCGCGCTGCAGGTAGAGCAGGCGGAACGACGGGATGGCGATGACCACGAGGATCAGGATCGGCACCACCGTCCAGACCACCTCGATGAAGGTATTGTGCGTTGTCTTGGTGGGAACCGGATTCGCGCGGAAGTTGAACTTCACCATCACGTAGATCAGCAGGGCGAGAACGAAGAGCGAAATCACCGTGGTGATCGGCAGCAGCAGCCCATTGTGGAACCAGTGGATATAGTCCGACACGGGCGATGCCGAATCGATCAGACCCATCTGCCAGTTCTTCGCATGCGTACCCTCGGCCATGGCTGGCGAAAGGCTTGCGGCCATGCCGCAGAGCACCGTCAACGTCTTCGCGAACTTCATCGTCGCCCCTTTCCCTCTCATCCCCCCGCCCTGCCCCAGGGGCACGACGGATCAAGCTGTCAGCCTGTTGCCGGCTCAGCTTCGGCGGGATTGTGAACCATATTCGACGCCTGCCCGCAACGGAGGCAGGCGCGGCAAAACGTCATTGCGCGCGCAGCAGCGGGGCTGACCGGAATTCCGCCCCAATTTGCTCCGAAACCGCCGTCATCCGAGACAACAGTCGCTGCTGTACAGCTGATAGAAGATTGTTGTCATGTCCGGACCCCGGCGCTATGAGCCGAATGCTTGGTCAAGAGGTGGTTTCCAGTGCGAATCAATTCCATGTTGCGAAATGCGGCCATGGCCGCTGTGTTTGGTCTTTGCGCCCTGGCGGTCGCCGGTCCTGATGTCCTGGCGCAGTCCCAGCCCGCGCAGCAGCAGCAACAGCAGCAGTTCGGACCGCGCGCCAACAAGACCGGCCTTCCCGGACAGGGCCAGGGCCAGGCCCCGAAGATCGAGGAGATCGCCAAGCACGGTGCCTGGAAGGTGCAGTGCGAAAGCGCGCCGCCGCAGGCGGAAGGACAGCAGGCCCCGCCGCGCAGCTGCGGCATGGTGCAGTCGGCCGTCAACGAGAAGAATCCGAAGGCCGAGGCCTCGCCGGAGACGCTGGACAAGATGCGCAAGGGCGGCAGCGCCAATTTCATCATCTACGAGGCGCCCGGCATCGGCATGCCGATGAAAATGTCCCTCGAAGGCTTCTCCAAGGCCCTCGAGACGCTCGACAGCCTCTGATCGGTCCGTACTGACACTGGCGGAACCGGGCCGGTTCACCTATCTAGGGGCGGTCCCCAGGAAAGGTCCGCCCCCGTGTCGACGTCCCCCGTTCCATCCCTCATCGAAACCTCCGGCCTGAACCGGAGCGCCGTTCAGGCCCTGGTCTCCGACACGCTGCGTGACGCGGAAGACGGCGAGCTGTTCCTCGAACGGCGCCAGTCGGAAAATCTCGTCTTCGACGATGGCAAGCTCAAGGGGGCGAGCTTCGACGAATCGCAGGGCTTCGGCCTGCGGGCGGTGCGCGGCGAAACGGCGGCCTATGCGCATGGCACCGAGCTCAGCCTCGCCGCCCTCAGGCGGGCGTCGGAGGTCTGCCGGACCGTCGCGCGCGGCGGCGGCGTCACCATGAGCCTTTCGCCGCCGCGGACCAACCGGCATCTCTATGCCGAGACCAATCCCGCATCGGCCATGAGCTTTGCGGCAAAGGTCAGCCTGCTGGAAAAGGCAGACGCCTTCGCGCGCGCGCTCGATCCGCGGGTCAAGCAGGTCTCCGTCTCCATGTCGGCCGACTGGCAGTCGGTCGAGATCATCCGCGCCGACGGCAGCGTCTACAAGGACATTCGCCCCCTGGTCCGCTTCAATGCCTCGGTGGTCTCCTCCAACGGCAAGGAACAGGGACAGGGCAGCCACGGCCTGGGCGGACGCGGCGAGCCGCTCTCGTACTTCGAGGATCATGTCTGGCAGGAGGCCGTGCGCGAGGCGCTGCGGCAAAGCCTGATCTCGCTCGAGGCCCGGCCGGCGCCGGCCGGAGAAATGGATGTGGTGCTGGGATCGGGCTGGCCCGGCATCCTGCTGCATGAGGCCATCGGACACGGGCTGGAGGGAGACTTCCACCGCAAGAAGACATCGGTCTTCACCAGGCTCATGGGCGAACGCATTGCCGCCAAGGGGATCACGGTCGTCGACAACGGAACGCTGCCGGACCGGCGCGGCTCGATCACCATCGACGATGAAGGCACGCCATCGGGCTCCACCACGCTCATCGAGGACGGCATCCTGGTCGGCCTCATGCAGGACCGCCTCAACGCGCGCCTCATGGGTGTTTCGCCCACCGGCAACGGACGGCGCCAGTCCTACGCCCATGCGCCCATGCCGCGCATGACCAACACCTACATGCTGTCGAGCGACAAGCATCCGGAGGAGATTCTGGGCTCTGTCAAAAGAGGCCTCTTCGCCAAGTCCTTCGGCGGCGGCCAGGTCGACATCACCAGCGGCAAGTTCGTGTTCTCCTGCACCGAGGCCTATCTGATCGAAGACGGCCGGATCACCGCCCCCGTCAAGGGTGCCACGCTGATCGGCGCCGGCGCGGATGCCCTCAAGCGCATCTCGATGGTCGGCAATGACTCCGCACTCGATCCGGGGGTCGGAACCTGCGGCAAGCAGGGACAGGGCGTGCCGGTCGGCGTGGGCCAGCCCAGCTTGCGCATTGACGGATTGACCGTTGGCGGCACTGCGGCGTGAACCATGAGGCCGCGCACGGTCATCTTCGACATGGATGATGTCCTGTGCCGCTATGACCTCGGCAAGCGGTTGCGCGCCCTGTCGCGGATCACAGGACAGACGCCGCGCGACATCCGGGCCGCGATCTGGGATTCGGGCTTCGAGGATGAAGCCGATGCCGGCGGCTACTCCGATCCCGAAACCTATCTGACCGAGTTCGGCAGCCGGATCGGCCATCCCATCGACCGGGCCGGCTGGATCGAGGCCCGGCGCAGCGCCATGGCGCCATGGCCCGAGATGCTCGACCTCGCGCGCCGGATCGGCCGCCAGTCGCGGATCGCCATCTATACCAACAACGGGCCGCTCACCAAGGCGGCCCTCCCCGAGCTGTTTCCCGAGGCGGCCGAGATCTTTCCCGAGCGCTACTACTCCTTCGAGTTTGCGACCAAGAAGCCCGATCCCCTGAGCTTCACCCGATTGACCTCGCAGATGGAGGTGGAGCCCCAGTCCTGCTGGTTCGTCGACGACAAGCGCTCCAACGTCCAGGGCGCCCGCATCGCAGGGCTGGCCGGCCATCATTTCCGCTCCTACGACCAGTTCCGCACGGAAGCGCTCAGTCTCGGGTTCGAGCTTTGACCACGGCGCGATTCGTGACCGGCTCCACCATGAACCACGTGGTGGTCATGACGCTCACGGGCGCCTTCGGCCTGATGGCCATGTTCATGGTCGATCTGGCGGACCTGTTCTTTCTGAGCCTCCTGAACCAGACCGAGGTGACGGCAGCCATCGGATATGCCGGCACCATCGTCTTCACCAATCTGTCGGTCAGCATCGGCATCGGGATCGCGGCCGCGGCGCTGGTTGCGACCAATCTCGGCGCCGGCAAGTCCGAGCGTGCCCGCGAATTCGCCACGAGTTCGTTGCTCTTCGCCCTGATCCTTTCGGCCATCATAACGATCGGCATCGCGGCAGGCTCGGGGTGGCTGCTGTGGCTGCTGGGCGCCCAGGGCGAGGCAAAGCGGCTGGCGCAGGCTTTCATCTGGACGCTGACGCCTGGCTACATCCTGCTGACCGGGGCCGTCTGCTGCTCCTTCATCCTGCGCGGGCTCGGCGATCCGCGCCGGGCGATGTACATCACCCTGTCCGCGGCGGTGATCACCGCCCTCGTCGACCCGCTCTTCATCTTCGGTTTCGGCTGGGGCATCCAGGGCGCGGCAGCGGCGAATGTTCTCGGATACTCCGTCTCGTTTGCCATCGGCATTCACGGGGTGGCCAGGGTGCACCGCTTCATCAACCCCCTGCGGCTCTCCGGACTGAAGCGCGACTTCGCGGCCATCTGGGCGATTGCCCTTCCGGCCATGCTGACCCAGCTGGCGACACCCTTCGCCAATGCCTACATCACCCATGAGGTGGCGCCCTTCGGCGACGAGGCCGTTGCCGCCTCGGCCATCATCGGACGGCTGGTGCCGGTCGCCTTCGGCATCATCTTCGCCCTGTCCGGATCGGTCGGGCCCATCATCGGCCAGAACTTCGGCGCGCGGAAGTTCGACCGGGTGACCCAGACCCTGAAGGATGGCCTTCTCTTTTCCGCGGTCTATACCCTGCTCACCTCGTCCATCCTCTTCCTGTTCCGGCACGAGATCGCCGAAGCCTTCCGCGCCTCGGGCCGCACGGTCGACATCGTGGTGTTCTTCTGTACCTTCATCGCCATCAGCTGGGCCTTTGCCGGGGCGCAATTCGTGTCGAATGCGGCCTTCAACAATCTTGGCCGCGCCAATCTGTCGACCATGTTCAACTGGGGGAAATCGACCATCGGGACCATCCCCTTCGCCATGGTGGGCGCCAGCTATGCTGGCCCGGAAGGGATTCTCGCCGGCACCGCCATCGGGTCCATCATTTTTGGCGTTGCGTCGGTCTATGCAGCCTTTAGGATCGTCGGCCGTCTGGCACACCAGACAAGCCAGGGCAGCAAAGGGAGCGCGACATGACACTGACGGCCATGCTGGCACAGGCACAGGGTGGACGTCTGTTCGCGCAAGTCGCCGGTGCAATCGGTCTCGACGAAGCCACGACGCGCTCCGCCATGATGGACATCTGCCCTGCGATCATCTCCGAGCTGAAGGCCGCCGCCGAGGGCGACGACAGCCTTCTGGAAACCCTGGCCCGGCATCTGGCAGAGGGCAGCGAAGGCTCGGTGCTGGATGATCCCGGCGTCCTCACGGGGGCCGAGTCGATCAAGGACGGCAACGCCATCCTGGCCGCCATCTATGGCTCGAAGGCCGGAGCGATGGAGGACATCAAGACGCTTGTCGGCGGCGTGCCCGCGGCAAAGCTGTCCAAACTCGCGGCGGTCAGCGCCACCGCGGCCGTCAGCGCGCTGATGCAATCGCATGCCATCACGCCGCTGGCCGGCGTGCAGCGGGCCGCCGGCTCCGGCGGCGGCATTCTCAGCGTCTTCATCGATGCCCTGATCAAGGGCATGGTGCGGGCCGCAACCAGCGAACTCAACCGGCAGGTCCGCAGCGTGGTCAAGCCGCGCAAGGCCCCCGCGAAGCGTAACGCCGCGGCGAAGCGCGCACCGGCGCGCAAGACACCGGCGCGCAAGACGGCGGCGCGCAAGGCTCCGGCGAAGCGCAGCACGCAGACCGGCATCACCATCGAAGACATCTTCGGAAGCATCCTCGGCAGAAAATAGGGAGACACGCCATGGACCTCGCGGAACTCGGAAAGCAATTCGGCCTCGATGCGGCCCAGACCCAGGCGGCCATCGATGCGCTGGCGCCGGTCGTGGCCGCCGGGATCCGCCGCAACACGCAGGACGATGGCGGCTTCGCAGACCTGATCAGCGCGCTCGCCAGGGGCAACCACGCCCAGTATGTGGATGATCCCGCCGTTCTCGAAAGTCCGGTGGTCATCGACGACGGCAACGCGATCCTCGGCCATGTCTTCGGGTCCAAGGATGTAAGCCGTGGCGTTGCCCAGCAGCTGTCCGCAAGTTCCGGAATCGGCGCTTCGGTCTTGAAAAAGCTTCTGCCCATCGTGGCCGCCATGGTCATGGGCCAGATCGCCAAGAAGGCGCTGGGCGGCGGCGCTCCGTCCCGCGCCCCCGCACCTGCGCCGGCACCCGAGCCGTCCGGCGGAAGCCTCGGCGACATTCTTGGTCAGGTGCTCGGCGGTGGCCAGCCGTCGTCACAGGGCCAGGGCGGCGGGCTTGGCGATATCCTCGGCGACATTCTGAGTGGCGGTCAGGGCGGCGCGCAGCGGCCGACACGGGCGCCGGCACCCGGTGGCGGCGGTGGCGGCGGCGGACTGGGCGACATCCTGGGCGATATCCTTGGCGGCGGCCAGGGCGGACAGGGCCGCGCGCAGCCCGCGCCCGGCGGTCCCAGCATCGAGGACCTGCTGAAGGAC